>CALIMD010000026.1 GCA_938028645.1 uncultured Alphaproteobacteria bacterium | reverse complement strand
GAACCTTTAATAAGGATCAGATCACCTGCTCTTAATTCACCTGAAACCATTTGGGAAACATCACCGCTTCTATCTGCATGCAGGCAATTTATGTTAGGAGGAATTTTATCATACAATTCTCGCATTAGGCTGCCAATAGTTATCACCCAATCTGGCTTTGCCGCGAGCAAATGATCGAGGAGGTTAGCGTGCAAAGAAGGAGCATCAGCTCCTAATTCCAGCATATCCCCCAAAATAGCTACACGCCGACCACCATACTTTGGAATCCTACTCCCTAACACAGCCAATGCAGCCTGCATAGCAATAGGGCTGGCGTTATAACTTTCGTCTATTAGAGTTAAAGAAGCTCCAGATTTCAGAGGAATCTCCACTTGTCCTCCACGACCACGGGGCAACCGGATAGATTTTAATGATATCGCTGCCTCTTCAACATTTAAGTTTAGTGCGTGAATACAAGCAATAACACCAACTGTATTATATGCGATGTGCGGACCGACAAAATCTAAGGTGTACTCGATTTTATTTCCTGAAATATTTAATTCAATCGAGCTACCTTTATGAGTTGTTTCTATTTTAGATAAGCGAACGTCGCATACATTCTTTCGACCAAAGGTAATTATATTCTCAATATTTGCGCTGCGGGCTTTAGCAATCAAGAACTCGCCCCACTTATTATCCAGATTTAAAACAATTTGAGAATCACGTGACATGCCTAAAAATATTTCGGCCTTGGCATCAGCGATGCCCTGTTCATTCTCAAAATGGCCTAAATGCACGGCGTTTATGTTTGTAATTATCGCTAATTGCGGTTTAACTAGTTGGGATAATTGTTTAATCTCTCCCGGCCTGTTCATACCCAATTCAAAAACACCAAATTCAGTTAACTCGGGCATGCGGGCTAAACTAATAGGCACACCTAGATGGTTATTGAAATTACCAGACGTCGCATGCACTTTATTTTTCTTTGACAGCACTAGAGACAAGGCATCTTTGGTGCCTGTCTTACCAACACTGCCCGTTACAGCCAGTATTTTGGCATCAACTCGACTTCTCGACTCTACAGCGAGTTTTTGTAATGCTTCAAAAATATTATCCACAATCAGAAATGAAGTTGGTTCAGCAATATCGCATGGCATTCTCTCAATAATCGCCGCAACAGCGCCGTTAGCAAAAGCTGATTCAATAAATTCATGACCATCGCGCTCACCGCCTGTTAAAGCGAAAAAAAGATCTCCTGGACAAACAGTGCGACTGTCAAACGAAATCCCTGTTGCCATCCACGGCGGGCCAACGGGTGTCCCCTTTGTTATCTTTTCTACAATATCACTTCGCCATAATCCTTCCGTCATGGGGCGCCCCCAACAACGTCATTCAACTGGGCGCTAACAAATGCAGCGTCATTAAAAGGAATTGTCGTGCCACCTATCTCCTGACCGGTTTCGTGTCCTTTTCCGGCAATCACCAATAAATCTCCATCCCTTAATTTTGAGAGTCCCAGCCTTATTGCTTCCGACCGCCCCCCAACATTTTGCGCCGATGGGCACCCCTTCATGATTTCTTCACGAATTGCCGAGGGCGACTCAGAACGGGGATTATCGTCTGTTACTATGGTGAGATCTGCTAATCCTGAGGCAACCTTTCCCATGAATGGTCTTTTTTCCTTGTCTCGATCACCACCTGCTCCAAAGACACAAACTAGCTTCCCTTTCACATGGGGCCTCAAAGATATGAGGATATTTTTTAATGCATCTGGTGTATGAGCATAATCAATAACAATAGGTGCTCCAGTTGGATGTGTTCCAATATGCTCTAGTCTACCAGGAACTCCTTTTAGTTTATCAAGGCCCTTTAGGTAATTTTCGATTTCTGAGCCTTCCTCAGCACTAACTAAACCTAGGGCAGCCAATGCGTTAAATAACTGAAATTCTCCTATCAATGATAAATAGATTTCGAACGCGACATCATTTACTTTTAACTCAACTTGCTGGCCGCTTAAGTGTGGCCTCACCCGTAAAACTCGCATAGTAGCTTGCGCTGAATAGCCATAACTCGAAATTGATATTTTTCTATCCTGACAGATTTGTCTAAGCTCACTGAAATACGAACTATCCGCGTTTAATACCGCGATACCTGTTTCCTCTAATAACTCGGAGAACAGACGGGTTTTAGATAAAAAATAAGAAGCTTGATCCTCATGATAATCAAGGTGATCCTGGGATAAATTGGTAAAAGCGGCCGATTGAATAGAGACGCCATCTAAACGATTTTGATCAAGTCCGTGGCTAGAGGCCTCTATCGCAAGATTTGTGATGCCATTTTGAGACAGAGCGTTTAAATTAGCGTGCAGCGACACAGGGTCAGGGGATGTTAATTCCGACCGAAGCTCCAGATTATCCGCAACCACTCCCAATGTGCCTAAGCTAGCACTTCTTACACCATTCATTGCCCAAAGTTGACGTGAAAATTCCACAACCGATGTTTTTCCATTAGTACCGGTGACAGCAGCTATAAAATCTGGTTGGTTTCCGTAAAATTTAGCAGACAATAGAGCAAATAGACGCCTAGGACTATCCGTCGATATCGCATGGACTGTTATTGGTTTTAATAAAATCTCACTAGTTTCATCAATTAGTATCGCTACTGCGCCTCGCGCAACCGCTTCCGGCACAAATTGAGCCCCATTGAAATTGGAACCATGGAGCGCAGCAAAAAGAAAACCGGCTTTAACCTCATTACTATTACTCGTTATTCCTATTATTTCGAGACCCGAGTCGTAAAGATCGCATTCGGAAGGCGAAACAACAGTCACGTTAACTCCTGAAAAATTTATGAGGTCAGAAAGAAGCAAGTTGGTTTCCACGTTTTTGTTGAGGTGTTTTTATTTCTAAAAGTCGGCGAATTTGTGGCGAAACTTCGTCAGTAGGAAGAAGCCCAAGTAAAGGGGCCGAACGTTTTATAATTTGCCGAACCGCCGGTGCAGCAACCCAACCACCAGTTGCGTATCCAAAAGATTTTTTATTACCCTTAGGCTCATCCACCATCACAAGAACGGCATACCTCGGTTTATGAATAGGAAAAGCAGCAACGAAAGATGATAGTCGTGAGGACTTAGCGTAAGATCCAGTGGGTGACTGTTTATCAGCCGTACCCGTTTTCCCACCAACCAAGTAACCTGCAGCCGCTGCATTTTTTCCAGTACCATTTTCAACGACAAGTCGAAGCACCTTGCGAATATCTTTTGATGTTTGAAGAGATAAAATTTGCTCTCCAAACATTTTTGATTGGGAATGTTTTTTGAGAATTGTCACAGGCCAGCGAATACCGCCATTTATAACAGAGGCAACTCCACTAACGAGATGAAGTGGACTTATCGCTATACCATGCCCGTAAGAAATAGTTATTGTGCTTATTTTTTTCCATGGCGCAGGATACATAGGCTTACCCCTTTCCGGCAATTCGATGGGCAGACGATCAAGGAAGCCTAGTTTTTTCATAAACTCTTTTTGAGCCTTCGACCCAAAGTCTAGTGCCATTTTTGCGGAACCTATGTTCGACGAATATTGGAAAATTTCGGGAACTGAAAGCCAACGTTTCTGGGGATGAAAATCATTAATTGTGAACCGCGCTATACGAATAGGTTTCGTAGCGTCATAACCACTTTCCATCGTAGCCGTTCCAGCTTCCAGAGCTAACGCTGTATTAAATATTTTGAATGTTGAGCCCATCTCATAAATACCAAGCGTAGCACGGTTAAATTTTGAGTCTGCCAAAGCTGAATTCAATTCGTTTGGATCGAAGTCAGGAAGCGAGACCATTCCCAAAACTTCGCCCGAGTCGACGTCAATAAATACACCCGCACCACCTATAGCATTGAAGTTAATTATTTGTTTTTTGATTTCTTCTTTCAAGATATGCTGTATCCGAATATCTATGGACAATGTCATAGGTTCAGACCCATCTCTCAAACGACCATCGAACTGCTTTTCAACTCCGGCTAACCCGGCCGCGTCAACTCCGGAAAAACCGACAACATGTGCACTTAAATTACGTTGAGGATAAAATCTCCTATCTTCTTTTTGAAAATGCAGCCCTGGCAAACCGAGCGCATTTATTTGCGCTTGCTGCATTGGAGTTATTCCTCTTTTTATCCAAACAAAACGTTTTTTCTGATTAAGCTTCGTGAAAAGTTTTTCTTTTTCTAAATTAACCAGAACATTACTTAAATCCTCGACAGTAGAATTTATATCCATCACCTCTTGAGGATCCGCATAAAGAGAAGAGACAGATAAACTTGTTGCTAAAAGAATTCCATTTCTATCTAAAATATCTGCGCGTCCTATTTTTAAATTTTCTTTTGTTGTCTCAACAACATTGACAGGTTCTTGCAACCCTCTCAAAACCGATACATCTAAGAGCCGAACGCCAGCTAAAACAAAGGCTAAACAAAAAACACATGAAAGAACTAGGAGGCGGTTTCTCCCTCCTTCAATTGCTTTGTTTACGCTACCATCGAGCTGAATCGATTTTTGACTTTTTGATCCATAAGATTTAATCACCATCTATCCTCCCGCGAACCAAACTACTTTTCTTCAGGTAGGGAAGGTTTTCTATGTTTATTATCTGCTTTGTTTCCGTTGGACGGTAATCAGAATGCCTACGAGCCAAGCTCTCGATGCGGCCAGGCTGATTCAGATAACTCCATTCGGCCGTTAAAATTAATATATTCTCTTGGTGTGTCATTATATCGTGATGCAATTTATCTAATTTTGCGTCTAAGATTTGCACCTCATGCTTAATCAAAAACATTGACACGCCCATTACTGAAATAATAAAAATCCACAAAAAAATTGACCGTCTAATCATTGAACTGCCGCCTAGGCCATGACGGAGCAGTCGTTCTTTCAGCCACCCTCAAGCGCGCTGACCTAGCCCTAGGATTCGATTGGACCTCTAAAAAAGTCGGGTAAATTGGTTTTTTGGTTATTAATTTAAAACTCGCAGTTCTGCTTGAAGGCTCTCGAGCTAACGCATGTCTTGATACTCCGTTATTTCGCCCCAGTCTTTCGGCAAGAAATTTCTTCACACAGCGATCTTCCAAGGAATGGAAAGCCACCACAGCCAATCTTCCACCAGGCATTAAAATACGCTCCGCCGCTTCTAAGCCGCGTTTGAGCTCGCCCAATTCATCGTTTATATATATCCTAAGCGCTTGAAATGTTCTTGTGGCAGGATCGTTATCACGGCCATTTTTTCGACGAGGCACCACCTTGCGAATTATATCAGCGAGCACAGCAGTTCGAGTAATTCTCTCTTTTGATCTTGCAAGAATTATGGCTCTAGATACGCGCCTTGACAGTCTTTCCTCACCATATGTGTAGATGATATCGGCTAATTCTGCCTCGCTCAACGTATTTACTATATGTTCGGCTGTAACGCCCTCCGAGCTCATTCGCATGTCCAGTGGGCCGTCAAACTTAAAGGAAAAACCGCGCTCTGGATTATCTATTTGTGGAGAGGACACGCCCAAATCGAGAACAACGGCATCAACAGAGTCAACCCCAAGACTAGACAAAAGCACTTCCATCTCGCCAAAACAACCTTGGCTTATGGAAAATCTATCTCCAAACTCCCGCACCAAATAATCCGCCCTATCTATAGCAACGGGGTCTCTGTCTAAAGAAAAAAGTTGGCATTTGGCTCGAGATAATATTTCCAAAGAGTATCCGCCGGCGCCGAACGTCCCATCAACATAACAACCACCATCACGAATATTCAACGCGTCAATTGATTCCTTACAAAGAACAGGAAGATGAGCAGATTCAGCCAAAACATCCGCGCCCACTTGCATCAGGTTACCACCATTTTATTGCTCGAGACGATCTGTAACGTTGCTCCTTGCTTACGGGCTCTTTCTCGGTTTTTAGCTCGATGCTCCATAAAGGTTCTGGGCTCCCAAATCTGAAAACCCTTTCCCAGGCCAACAAATGTTGCCACGCCATCCAATTGGGCATACTCAATAAATTCTGACGGCAATATAATCCTGCCATCTGAATCTATTGCTAGTTGTCGAGCGTCAGCGAGGATTGTTTGTAAATTTTCTGCTTCATCTGAGAACGCGTCTAAAGCGTCAATCGAATTTACAATTTCCTGTATCCTCTCATCTCCATTGCCCTCTATGCATGCGTGCTTGAAGGAGGGATATAAAATTATACCTGTTGATTTTTCTTGTTCTAAAGCCCCCCGAAAAGAGGCAGGAATAGACAC
>CALIMD010000025.1 GCA_938028645.1 uncultured Alphaproteobacteria bacterium | reverse complement strand
ACTTTTCCTGGAAAGAAAAGCAAAAGGGAAAAAGAAATCTAAAAAAGACCTTTATTGGCCAAAATTATTGGAGTTATTTATAGTGCAGTGCTGGTGATATTTTAATTATCGGAAGACAATTCTAATCCTTCTAGCGATAGCCCATCTAATCGTGGCATTAAGTCTAGTAGATGTTTTGTATAGTCATGCTGGGGATTATCAAAAAGGAGCTCGGTCTCATTCAATTCGCAAAGCTCACCATCTTTCATGACGCCTACCCGGTCACACATCTGTCTAATAACCGGTAGATCATGGCTAATAAAGAGTATTGTTAAACCTAACTCTGCCTGCAAATCTTTTAAAAGATTAAGTATTTGAGCTTGTATAGATACATCTAACGCAGAGGTGGGCTCATCACATATTAAAAATCGTGGACGAGTTGCTAGAGCTCTTGCTATGGAAATTCGCTGCCGCTGACCTCCTGAAAACTCATGCGGATATTTTGTAGCGGCTTGAGACCCGAGGCCTACGTGTTCGAGTAGATCTATTATGATATCGGAAGCCTCGGATTTAGAACTGGCCAATTTGTGGAACCAGATTGGTTCTGCAACTATATCATGAACTCGCATTCGTGGATTAAGGCTGGAGAAAGGGTCTTGAAAGATCATTTGCATTTGTCGGCGAAACGGATCCAATTCTTCCTGTCTTTTTAAAGCGGTTAAATTAGTATCAGAAAAAATGACCTCGCCTAGTAGGGGGCTGTATAGGCCGCAAATAATTCGGGCTAAGGTTGACTTTCCCGACCCAGACTCCCCAACGAGGCCAAAAACCTCACCTTCTTTAATATCTAGTGACACATTTTTTACAGCATCAAGGTAAATCCTATTTTTTTTCAGAATAGCTGGTTTGGTAGTAAACCGCATTGTTATATTATTTAATTTTATAAGTGGGCCGTCAGCCGACTTAAAGTTCTGTCCCTGTCCAAGCCAGTGACTACTGATATCTATATCTTCCTTTTTCGTTTCTATATCTTCGATATATGTTACCTGAGGGAATCGGACTAATTTCACGTCTGGTCTTGGGACAGCTGATATTAAACTTTGTGTATATGGATGATCTGGATCCCCTAGAATTTTAGCAGTATGTCCATGCTCAACCAAATTTCCATGGTACATGACGGCGACCCTATCGGTAATATCAGCGATAACTCCCATATCGTGTGTAATAATAATCATACCAACATTTTTTTGTTTGCAGAGAACACGCATTAGATCAAGAATTTGCGCTTGGATAGAAACGTCAAGGGCTGTGGTTGGTTCATCCGCTATTATGAGGGTTGGTTCAGCACATAGCGCAAGAGCAACTACTACTCTTTGTCTCATTCCCCCAGAAAACTGATGGGGATACTGTTTCACGCGTATCTCTGGATCGGGGATACCTACTTGACCCAATAGTTCCGTAGCTCTTTGTCTGGCTTTTTCTTCCCCAATCTGCAGATGCAGATCAATTGTTTCAACCAGCTGGGTCTCTATTGTTTGGAGTGGATTGAGACTTGTTAAAGGATCTTGGAATATCATTCCAATTTTTTTGCCGCGAATCTTTTGCTTTTCAGATTCCGGCAGATCATCGATACGTTGACCTTCTAGATATATTTTTCCATTAGTCATTATTCCTGGCGGTTCTAAAAGTCCAATAAGTGCATTGCCTACTGTAGATTTACCTGCCCCAGATTCACCCACGATGCCTAAAATATCGCCACGATCGACAGATAAGGAAACATTGTCGACAGCGGTTAACGTAGATTTGCGACTAGGAAACTGTATTTCGAGGTTTTGAATTTCTAATAGTTTCACGATTTCACCTCAATTTTGGATTCAATGCATCGCGAAGCCAATCACCTAAGAGATTGACGGCCAGAACAAGTAATACTAATGCAATACCCGGAAATATTGTTATCCACCACTCACCAGAAAATAAAAAATCGTTTCCTACTCTAATCAATGTTCCTAAAGAAGGCGTTGTTGGTGGTACTCCTACACCAAGAAAACTTAACGTTGCCTCTGTGATAATCGCAATAGCTAAATGAATAGTTGCAATAACAAGCACAGGCCCGGTGACATTAGGAAGAATATGCCTTAACAGGATTGTCCATTGCCGGATCCCAATGACCCTTGCAGCTTGCACATATTCTTTCCCTTTCTCTACAAGAGTTTGACCTCTCACCGTTCGTGCATACTGTACCCAACCTGAGATACCTATCGCGAATACGAGCACATACAACGCTACTTCATCATGTAGCTCTCGAGGCAATAGGCTTCGTGCCAATCCATCGATCAACAGCGCAATTAAAATTGCGGGGAACGACAATTGTACATCTGCTACTCGCATGATAAACGCGTCTAACCGGCCTCCTACATATCCACTTATTAGTCCCAGTCCTACACCAAGAATTAGAGAAAAAATCACTGAGACAAAACCGACAAATAGAGATATCCTGGACCCATAAATTATTGTTGATAATATGTCTCTGCCTTGATCGTCAGTTCCTAAAAGAAATCTTGTTTCCCCATCAAGAAACCAGGCTGGTGGCAGGCTTGCATCCATTAGGTCTATAGAAGCTAGGTCAAAAGGGTCGTGTGGCGCAATTAACGGCGCAAAAATGGTCACGAAAAAGAATAGGAATGTAACAGTCGCTGAAATCACTGTGACAGGAGATTTCTTAAAACTATACCAAATATCACTATCAATAAAACGCTGATAATTAGCCTTTAAAATTTGAGTTTTAGATATAATGCTCATTGGCCGTTCGCCAGTGCTTTATCTATGCGAAGGCGAGGATCTACCACAAAATATAATATATCTACCACCATGTTAATGACTACGAAGAAAAACGCTATCAAAACCAGATAAGCAGCCATAACTGGTATGTCGACCTCTCCAATAGCTTGGATAAATAATAAACCCATCCCTGGCCATTGAAAAACGCTTTCAGTAATTATTGCAAAAGCGATTATTGACCCTAACTGAAGACCGGTTATTGTTATCACCGGAACAAGTGTGTTCTTTAATGCATGTCTAAAGTGAACAGATCTAGTTGGTAATCCTCGAGCTCTTGCAAATTTAACAAAATCTGCTCGTAATACTTCGAGCATCTCGGCGCGGACTAGTCGCATTATTAATGTCATTTGAAATAAGGCGAGGGTGATTGACGGCATGATCAATGATTTTAATCCGGATGCTGTCAAGAAACCTGTAGACCACCAGCCAATTTCAATAATGTCCCCTCGGCCAAAGGTCGGTAACCATCTTAGGATTACACCAAATAACAAAATAAGAAGGATGCCTATGAGAAACGTTGGTAGCGATACGCCTATTAATGAAATAGTCATAAAGGTGCGCGACAGAAAACCATTTCGCCGCAAGGCCGTGTAAACCCCCATAGGGATGCCTATCACTAAGGCTAAGATGGCTGAAACTAACGCTAATTCTAATGTTGCGGGTAGTCGTTCTGCTATCAGTTCTTTGACTGGTCTTCTATGCTGATAAGAAAAGCCAAACTCACCCACTGACGCATCAGCTGCAAAACGATAAAATTGAAGAAAAAATGGATCATTTAAGCCGAGGCGTTCTCGGAGTTCCGCTCTTTCCTCGAGAGTAGTATCCTGACCCACCATATTGTTAATTGGGTCACCAACATATCGAAACAATGAGAAAGCAATCAGCGCCACAGTCAACATCACGACGACTGATTGTAATAAGCGTTTGATGATGAATGTAAACATACGCGATTACTAACTGGTTATTTTACCGTTATAAAGAAAAAGGTTAGACAAGAATGCTGTATTTTTTTGTAGTTTGAGAGCGCTAGGGTATTTAAGTCGTTTGATATAAAGAGGGGAGGGAACGCGTCCCCTCCCCCTTTTTTTACTTTCAGTTCTTATTTATGTAGCGAAGATCGAGCACATTATCTGGCCGTTGGACCAGCTTTACTTTCTCCGATACACCCCAGGAAAGTGGCTGTTGATGAAGTGGAATATGTCCCACTTCGTCTTTATGGATTTTGAAGGCTTCATCAATCATCGACTGTCTTTTTGTCTGATTTGTCTCCGATTGAATTAAAGCCGCAAGTTCATTAATTCTTGGGTTGCAGTATCCACCAAGATTAAAAGCCCCAAGTTTGTCTGCCCCACCTCGGCAAGCCATCAGAGCGGATATTGGGTTATGACTATCAAATGTTGAAGGGGTCCAACCAAGCAAGAAAAAGCTCGTGTCATAGTTATTTTGTGCGAGCACCTTGCCAAAATATTTCGACTTCGTTTGTGCCAATAGTGTCACTTTAACACCAATTTTTGCCAGCATAGAAGCGGCGGCCTGGCAGATTCTTTCATCATTCACGTAGCGGTCATTTGGGCAATCCATAGTCACTTCGAAACCATTCGGATATCCCGCATCTGCCAAAAGTTTCTTGGCAGCTTTTGGATCGTACGAAGGTCGGTCATTCAATGCTGCGCTGTAACCATTTATTTGAGGGGCAACTAAAAGACCGGCTGGTACACTTGCGCCACGCATTACCTTCTTCTTGATTGCTTCAACGCCTATCGCTTTTATGAAAGCCTGCCGCACCCTTAGGTCTTTGAACGGGTTTTTCCCTTTAATATTCGAATATAGTAACTCATCTCTAAGTTGGTCAAAACCCAGAAAAATAGTCCGGGCTTCTGGTCCTGCAAGAGGCATCACACCTTTGGCATCGTCTAGCCTTTTCCAGTCTTGCACAGGAACTGGATATGCCATATCGACATTACCAGATATTAGCGCTGCTACTCTGGTTGCATCTTGGGCGATTGGAGTAAAA
>CALIMD010000024.1 GCA_938028645.1 uncultured Alphaproteobacteria bacterium | reverse complement strand
AATAATTGATGCACGTGTTCCTAAATAAACGATGCGTAACTGTTACAGTCCAATTCGCCATGAGTAACAAAATAAATATCCCTGAATTGATTGCGCTTAGTATATAGCGATATGAGTTTCTGATTCGTTTTTACATGAGTTTAATTAATGGAGCTATTAAAAGCTAATTCCTAGTCACTTTATATCCGGCTTTCTCTCGATCCCATGTGGATGCGGTGAGCCCGCGGTCTCTCAGTTCATTTTTTTTAATCTTCGAGTTTGGTGTTTTAGGCAATTCATCAAAAAATTCTATATAACGGGGCACGGAAAAATAGGGCATACGAGATAAGCAGAAATCTAGAATATCGGTTGGGTTTATTTTACTTTCCTTTGGATCTAGAACCAGACAGGCGAGTACCTCATCTTCCCCGCCTACATCGGCTTTTACTGCGACCGCGGCGGCCTCTATAATTGAAGGGTGTTCTAATAAAACTGTTTCTACTTCATAAGATGAAATATTCTCCCCTCGGCGACGAATAGTATCGTTAATTCTATCAATGTACCAAATATAACCCTCTTCATCTAAACGCCCTGCGTCCCCAGTATGAAACCACATGTTTCGCCATGTCTCTACGGTTTTTTCCGGCATTCCATTGTAATGCCGCATAAAGCCAAATGCTTCTTTTGGCCGCACTAGAATCTCTCCTACCTGCCCTAGTGGAAGTTGTTCATCTGTGCCTGGGTCTGCAATTATGACTTCAAAATAGTCCGTCCATATTTTTCCTGAACATCCAGCCTTATCCGGAGCTTCAAATGGGCGGGCTATTGGAATATTACACTCGGTCATACCATAGGCTTCAAAGAATTTTGGTATATTGAAACGTTCTTTTAATTGTTTAAGTGTTTCATCCGAGACAGGGAGAGCACAAACCATCCGCAATTGATTATCTTGATCCTTAGAAGATTTTGGCTGCGCTAAGACAAAATCGTTCATCGCGCCAAGAAGGTTAGTTAAAGTAGCGCCATATTTTTTTATATCACTAATCCAGGTTGAAGCTCTAAATCCACGTGTAAGAACAGCGCTAGCACCCGCTATCATTGTCCCATACGTCATCATAGCGAGGCCCTGAGCATGAAATAAGGGTAATGTAATGTAGTATTTATCTTCACTCGTTATCTGCATGTGAGAACGCAGACATTCACCAAACAGGTATAAGTGAGCATGGGGCATGACGACGCCTTTTGATGGTCCAGTAGTACCTGATGTAAACATAATCGCTGCAGTATCGTGATAGGTTACATCAACCTGAATATCGTCTGGCCTATGATCCATAATATCGTCAAAGGACCTTACTTCGATCCTTTTAAGTTTTGCCTTTTTTATATCTCCTAATACGTAGACTATGGCTAATTCCGGAATAGTATCTTCAATGTCCTCAAGGAGTTCGAGGTATATTTCGTCAAAAATGCCAACCCGAGATCCCGTATTAGTCAAAACATGTGTCAGAAAACTTCCTTTTAGTGCGGTGTTAATCGCAACAGGTACAGCTCCAATTCGACTTAATCCAATCCAACACCAAAGATATTCCAAACAATTGTTCAACATTAAGGCGATATTATCACCAAACAAAACGCCCTGAGCAGCGTAGGCATTACCAACGCGGTTACTTAACGCGTGAGCCTGGGAATAAGTATGAATTGGGCCGTCCTCAAATTGTATGAATGGCTTATCAGCATTCTTTTTTGCATGATTTTCGAGAACTTTACCCAAAACCCATTCAGTTTTAGAAAAAGACATCTACGTGATTCACTTTCAAATTATTTATAAAAATTTCCAAAATCCAATATCTCATGAAAAAATCTTTAGGTAAAAAACCAAATTTAACAATAGATTGGGATATTCGTTTTTTTCAATAAAAAGCTAGTTTATGTAGTTAAAATTTTTAACAAGAAGAGAATAAAATAACTTTGTTGAAGATCAGGTTGGCAACTATCCTAATATGGGGCTATAGGCACCTCTTCCAATAGCGCATAATGTCCCCTTATCATCGTGTGCCTCCACATCCACAACACCGATGAGTGGTTCAAGTTTTCTGATGGTCGCCGTAGCTATTAAATATTTACCGATCGCAGGATTGATAAAGTCTATTCTGAAATTAATTGTTGGAACGATACCACCCTTTTTCCGGGCAATAGCAAAATCCCCAACGATATCTATCAGCGCAAAAACAACCCCATTATGGAATTGTTTTGTTCCACTTCTCTTTTCGAATTCTGAACGCCAAGGCATTCTTACAACTATTTTTTCTAATACGGGATCAATAGAGATGACGTTGAGTTGCATAAACGAAATACACGGGGATTCATCAAATATCTTTTGTATCTGTTTCACATTTAATGAACGTGTCATAAAGTTAGGATCTTATTGGAAAGCAAATAAAATCCACTCAAAGTTCATGTATTCACAAGTCACGTCGAATCACATTATGTACTTCAACGATCTCAGGAGAGCCAGGATCAAAACCCACTTCTTCAAACACGGGTTTAATCTTTGCCCCGAAGGCTTCCATATCTTCCATAGTATCAAATAAAACAGAAACCTTCATTTTGTCCCCATCACCATAACAGACCTCTAACTCTAATCCGGGTGCTGGATGAATGCCTTTCTCATATAGAAGCGCAACCAATTCATCATATTTTTTGGAGGTCATAGAGTCCGGTGAAAAGCGTGCAAGTATACTCATTAATGTAATCTCCAAAAATAATTTTTAAAAACTTAGATGGTATCGGCCCTAAATATCGTCGAGGGTTACACCTTGATGAATTATTACTAAAAACTCAGTATCTTCAATTGCTTTTAACTCATGCTGCTCATCCGAATCAACGCGAATGTAATCACCCGCAGAGAGCGTAGTCCCTCCACACTCAACAACTCCCTTTAACATATAAGTTTCTTCGAAGTGTTGATGACCGTGCTTTGGGATGATTGAACCTGAAGGCATTTTTATCAAAGCCGAAAAACCGCCATCTGGATGTTCCGTCAACCCGGCAAAGGTAACATTTTCAACGCCCGGAATAGGAAATGGTCCGTACTTAATCTCGCTTTTTTTTAAATGATGCAACTTTTAAAATCCTTTGTAAAATCCAGAAAACTTCGCTGGACATATTATTGATATTGGCTAACACAATCGTTAGTCTTTCTAGTCACGTATACCTTTTTTGACTTATTTCAAGTTTGAATAATTGATTACTTGTATGGATTAGTAGCCAAAAATGCGGTTCTTAAGTTAGCCATTTCTGAAATTTTCTCTATTTGCGGGCAGCATACCGTCGGGGCACTTTCCGGCCGATGCGTTTTAATAAAGTCCCAGAAACAAACTACAGAAACATCGGCTTGAGTAAGATCATCACCCATAACCCACGGGCCTTTTATCATTTTTTCTATCGCTTCTAGACCATCCTTAGTTTGGGCATACATTTTATCAACCCAAGGTCGGTGAACTTTTTCGGCTGGGCGTTTCGCATTTATACCCTCCTCATAGTAGCAAGAGACAGATTTTTCTGCAGCCCCCGCTGCAATACCAACCAAATTTAATATCTTGGTTCGCTCGATACCTTTCTGAGGTATTAAACGAATATCAGCGCCGACTTGTTGGTCTAGGTAATCCAAAATAGTTACACTATCCACCAACGCTATTCCCTCATCCGTTTCTAGTGCAGGGACTCGTGCTAGAGGATTGATTTTTTTTAACTGCTCCAATTCCTCCGGGATATTCCCTCGCAAAACAACATGTTCATGTTTTAGCTGGTACAACAATAAAGTAGTACCTACACGGCGCGTAAATGGGGAACCAAAACTACCATAAAGTTTCATTTAGATTTTACCTTTTAAAAAATACAATGAGAGAACGTTTAATCATTTTTAAATTAAAATCATACAAA
>CALIMD010000023.1 GCA_938028645.1 uncultured Alphaproteobacteria bacterium | reverse complement strand
AGTTATTTCTGGAGCTGGAGCAGGTATTGGCAGAGCAACAGCAAAAATGTTTGCAAGAGAAGCGGCTTCTGTAGTTGTTGCCGACTTGGATGAAGAGAAGGGACTTGCTGTTGCCGCCGAGATAGGCGAAGCGGCAATATTCGTTCATACAGATGTAACAGAGGAGAAAAGTGTCGAGAACTTAATGAATGTAGCAGTAGAGAGATTTGGGAGCTTAAATATACTTTTTAATTGCGCTGGCGGCTCAGTAGTTGGTGATACTTTGGTCACGGAAGTAGATATGGACGTTTGGGAGCACACTATTCCATTAGACCTAAGAGGGCCATTTCTATGCAGTCGTTTTGGCATCCCTAAACTCATTGATAATGGAGGGGGAAGCGTCATTAATGTCTCATCTGTGGTTGCGTTGAGAGGCAACCACCCTGCGCATGTCTATTCAACTGCTAAAGGAGGGTTGATATCCTTTACACGGAGTTTGGCCGGTGCCTACTCCGCAAAGGGAGTAAGAGCCAATGTGATATGTCCAGGGTTGATTGCTACAGATCGTATAAAAAACAAACCCGTATCCTCGAGAAGATCAGAGATGGTTGCGACCTACAAAAAATATGAATTTGGCTCAGGCGAGCCTGATGATATAGCAAATGTTGCATTATTTCTGGCATCTGATGAGTCCAGAATGGTCAATGCTGCCGTTATACCAGCTGACGGAGGTATTTCGGCTTATTAGTAATTCTTGAAATGTTTAAAGCTATTATTCCGGGAAATCTGCTAGATTCGGCATATTGTATCGATCCTCAGCATTGACCCACCCTTTGAAATCAGGTTTTCTTTTCTCGGAGAATGCTGCTCTTGACTCCATGCGATCGTTAAGGTCCCCATGTTGATGCAAGGCATCGGCAAGAGCATCTTGCTGCGCTGTCATTGTGGGTCTAATCTGTCTCATCATGTGAACGGTATTAACTCTTGCTGCTGGCGGCAATGTTAAAAGATGTTCTGCCATTTCCATTGCGGTTGGCATTAGTTCATCGGGTTCCACCAATCGGTTTATAAAGCCTAATTCATAAAACCGCTGTGCTGAAAAACGGTAGCCTAGTGCCATTTCCATTGCGATTGGGTATGGCATATTGGCAAATGTACCGTGGTTATAGCCCCCTAGCAGCCAACGTTTTGCTTCGGACACCTCAAACACAGCATTTTTGGATGCAACTCGAAGGTCGGTTCTTTCTACAAGCATAAAACCCCCACCCATGGCGAAGCCATTGATTGCCCCAATGACTGGTTTTTCAAGTTCCATATGCCAAAACGGATCCCTGGTTTCTATTTCACTCCCGCCGGGTGCCCCTTCTGCTAACGATTCTTTCATATCTTCTCCGGCGCAGAAACCCCTACCGGTTCCTGTGAAAATAGCAACTTCAAGGTCTGGGTTTTTTCGAAACATGGTCCATTGTTGCGCAAGCTGTTCTCTTAATTCTTTTCCCATGGCGTTGAGACGTTCGGGTCGATTCATACGAATTACAAAAATTTGTCCATGCTGTTCTGTTTCTACAATTGCCATGAAAAGTCCCCGCCTTTAAGCTAAATGTAATTATCGAAAAGAATTTAAGTGACTACTTGTGATTTAGTATATTGTGAAGGATTATCGTAGTCCAAAAACAACAATGGAGAAAGGCTTGTATGATATGATTATAAAAGAAATTCACGATGATTTTGGTGCACAGATATCAAACGTGGATCTCTCCATTTCAATTAAGAAGGAAGATATAAAAGTTATTTTAAAAGCCATTGATGATTTTTCGTTTTTGATTTTCCCCGAACAGTCATTAAGCGATGATAGTCATCTCGAATTTACAAAATTATTAGGAACACCAGAACCAAATCACGTAGCGCAAGGACGCGATGGTATCATCAATTATTTTGGAACAATAGGGAATGTGCAGCCTGATGGTACTGTGCAAGGAAATAATCACCAGCACACTAAATTTCTAACAGGGAATAACATGTGGCACACAGACTCATCGTTCAGGAAAGTGCCCAGCTTTGTCTCCATTATGATGGCTTATGAAGTTCCAGAGGAGGGCGGTGAGACGCAATTTGTTAGCGCAAGGTCTGCTTATGAACGGTTATCGGATGATATGAAAGCAAAAATTGACTCTCTTGAGGTGATCCACGACTATGTTTTTTCTCGTTCTAAAGTGGCAGAGGTAGACCCCAAGCATGCGGCGTCGTTACCTCCGATTACACAGAAACTGGTTAGGAGAAATCCAAATACCGGAGCAAAGAATTTCTATATAGGCTCTCATGCTAAAGAAATCTTGGGATGGAATTATGATGATAGTAGATTGCTCTTAGACGAGTTATTGGCGGAGACGGTGGCTGATGAATATGTCTATACCCACACATGGCAACCTGGAGATCTCGTGATTTGGGACAATCGTTGTATCCTTCATAGAGGAACAGGATATGATGCTGATAAATACCGGCGTTTTATGAGGCAAACCAGAGTAGCCGGTTCAGGTCCAACCCTAGAAGAATAAAAATATTTGGTCCCTGAAAGAGTTATTTATCTGAAAACATATCTCAGTGAGATTGATGAACACTTACCAACCTACTCCAAATTCTCCTAGCGAGAAATCATTACCTTTATGTAAATTCTTACCGCCTACCAACTCCATGCGCATATCTTCCCAGCTTGCCGAGGCATTCGGCATAATTCGGTTCATACACGAAGTAGACGACATATACCGAAGTGCTAATCCAGCACGGCGTCGGCCAGAGGAATTGGCTGCTGAACCGTGAATTATACCAATATCGTGTACTGAAACCTGTCTAGCCGTTAATTCAATGAATTGTGCGCTTTTTTGATCGACGTTTTCAATTGGAAGTTCCCGATTTAATGTCAAGTTTTTATCCTCGATTAGATTATGTTTCAATGCGTCTTTTTTATGGCTACCCGGAATTACCTTTATCGCTCAATTTGCTTCATCAACATCGTCTAATGCAACTCATATGGTACAAGATTTCATGGGTTCTACTGGCCAAAATGGACCGTCTTGATGCCTCGGTACGGATCTGGTACTTGCAGCTGGTTTACAAAACAAATGCGTAAACAAGAGGATTAGATTTGGTTCCATAACGGACTCAGCTATTCGAAGTATCCGCGGATCATGCACCAGCCAATGAAAAACTGGGTCCCCTTCAACTAAATAAGGCTTCCCTTTATTGAGATGAGGATTCATCAAGCGATCAGGCATTATAGTAGGGTTTTTAGATAGGACTGCACTTAGACCTGTCTGGAGTTTTGCGAGCTCGTTTTTTTCGAAGCGAAAACCTTTTGGCACTACATAGCCATTCTGGTGATAAGCCTTTATTTCGCTTTTACTTAACACCACGTGCCTCTTATTTTTATAGTCCCAGACTTTAAGTTATCTGACTTTGCCAAAAAAGGTTTGAAGAAATAAATAATTTCGATTTAAGAAGCCACCATATACGTATCTCTTTGGACGCCTTCCATATTCATACCTTCTATACGAATAAGTTTGGTGGAACCGGTTCTCAGCGGTGAATGTAATTCTCCCACTTGATATGCATAAGCCATACCTGGTGTTAGCTTATATGTTTTAACCTTCTCAACAAGGCCAGGAGAATCCTCGGAAGGTTTTTCGACGCATCTCCAGTCAGTCATTTCTGTTGTCCCCTCAGCTTGTCCATATATAGCCCAGCTAGGACCATGATCATGTGGAGGACTAGTTTTAGCACCCGTGTATACATGTGTGAAAATACAAAACCCTAGCTCAGGATCTTTATAAATCAGTTTACGTTCTTCGTTGTTATCTGGTGGAAAGTAGGCCGCTATGAAGTCATTATCTTTGCATGCTTTCTCCACAGCTTGTCTTACAAGTTCTGTGCCCTCAGCGCCCGAGTTTTTATTAAGCGCAGCTTTGCATTCATTTGAAAAATCTTCAAGCGAGTAAGACATGAGTGAAATCCTTATGGAAAATACGAAATTTTCTTAATATTTTTCACTTTTTTTAAAAATAGTCAATTAGTACAATCAATTTATAATACAAAATGAATCTCGCGCTTACTAAGCCGCTCGAGCTGACCGCCTTCTATGAAAACGTTTAACCTTTCGACTTTTATTATTTTGTGGCCCCTCATTTTGTTGTCGTTTGCTGTTTTTATGAGTTGGCTTAATTTCGTCGTTTGATGGTTCGCCGCCGGAAACCGATATTTTATTCTTAATTAATTTTTCAATATCTCGAAGATATGGTTGTTCACTTGGATCGCATAATGAGATGGCTGCGCCATTAGCCCCAGCCCTTGCAGTTCTACCTATACGATGGACATAATCTTCTGGAACATTTGGGAGTTCAAAGTTTATAATATGGGTAATTCCATCCACATCAATGCCACGAGCCGCTATATCTGTTGCGACCAGTACTTTAACTTCACCATTCCTGAAGGCTTCCAAAGCTCTTTGTCTGGCCGCTTGCGATTTGTTACCGTGTAATGCTTGGGATTCTATCCCCAGTTT
>CALIMD010000022.1 GCA_938028645.1 uncultured Alphaproteobacteria bacterium | reverse complement strand
TAGTTATTGCTTTAATTTTTTTTGGTCTTTGGCTCATTTACTGTGTTTCTAATATGATCCTAACTGCTCCAAAGACGTTTCTTGATCGAAGAAAAAATCGTCATCAATTTGAGGGTTACAAAGCTTTGACACTTGGGATGGCTGCTGTGGCGGCGGGAGACAAGGACGAGGCTGTTAGGATGTCTAGAAAAGCCAATAAACTTTTGAATGATCCATCTGTTACCCGCTTATTATCTGCCCAAACAGCGATTTTAAATGGAGATGAGGCCGCAGCGGTAAATTATTTTAATGCTCTTAGTGAAGACCATGAAACTGAGTTTGTTGGCCTATTAGGATTAATGCGACAAGCAATGGCGAATCAAGATCCAATACGATTACTTGAGCTCACTAAGAAAGCATATAAAAAACAGCCTGACTCGGTATTTGTTTGCGAGACCTTATTTGATCTTCAAACTAAGGCAGCTGACTGGGAAAACGCCCAAAACACGCTGACAGATGCGGTGCGTCGTAAAGTAAAGACAGAGAAAGTGGCCGCAGGTCCACGAGTGACTATTTATACAGCGAGGGCGCTTGCCTTTAAAAATAACGATATGATTCTAGAAGCAACTCAATATGCTGATAACGCATTGAAAGGTGATAAAAACTTTGTTCCCGCGGCTATACTCCGAACTAAACTCATTGAAAAACCCGCAAAAGAACGAAAAATTATACGATTGCTCGAGGACATAATATCCTCCAATCCCCATAGGGAGCTCATAATAAACTATCTGAAGTTATGGCCTGATGAAACATTACTTCAAAGATTTCAAAGACTACAAAAAGTTATGGTAAAATGTGCAAATTCGCTGCAAGGGCAATTAATATTAGCTGAAATAGCATTAGATGCTGAGTTATGGGGTGAGGCTCGCAAGAACCTGGACAAAATATCCGAAGACGACATCACAAGCCATGGGTGCCGTCTTATGGCTCGGGTTGAACAGCAAGAGAAAAACGACGAGAAGGAAGCTAGACGATGGTTTGAAATGTCCATTACTGCTAAAACTGATCATAGCTGGACATGCAATTCTTGTGGTGCCACAAGTGAAGAATGGTCGGCATTATGTGGTAATTGCAACGCTTTCGATATGCTAACTTGGAAAGTTCCGCCAAGAGTGTCCGCTATTTCAAAAGGTATTACGTTTGAATCACCTGAGGAACAAGTAGAGATAATCGAACAATAAAGAATGGACTATTTCTATCATCAACAGAACATTAATTTAAAGCTTGAACAATCTCATCGCACATCTTTTTTGCATCAGAAAAAAGCATCATTGTATTGTCGCGAAAAAATAGCTCATTATCCACGCCGGCATAACCAGATGCCATAGACCTTTTTATGAATAGAACTGTCTGTGCGTTTTCAACATCGAGTATGGGCATTCCATAAATAGGGCTCGAGGTATCAGTTTTTGCGGCTGGATTAGTCACATCATTTGCCCCAATGACGAATGCCACATCAGTTTGTGAAAAATCTCGGTTTATCTCGTCCAGCTCTAACACCTGTTCATATGGAACGTTAGCTTCTGCGAGGAGCACATTCATATGACCTGGCATTCGTCCCGCTACTGGATGAATCGCATATCGCACGTTCACGCCTTTTTCCTTCAAGATGTCTCCCATTTCTCGGAGTGCGTGCTGCGCTTGGGCTACCGCCATTCCGTAGCCAGGAACAATGATAACGGATGATGCATTCTCCATTATGAAGGCAGCATCTTCAGCGCTGCCCGACTTTATAGCTTTATCACTGCCTTGTTGTACATCGGTCAAATCACTTTCAACACCGAAGCCGCCAAGTATGACGCTGAAGAACGAGCGGTTCATTCCTTTACACATAATGTATGATAGAATGGCACCCGAAGATCCAACTAATGCGCCAGTTATAATTAGTAAACTGTTACCCAACGTGAACCCTATTCCGCAGGCTGCCCAACCTGAATAAGAGTTCAGCATCGATATGACCACTGGCATGTCTGCCCCGCCGATTGGTATAATAATTAAAATTCCAATCAAAAAAGATAGTGCGAGAATGGACCAAAATATTGCCTCATTTTGGTCAAGTACTATTAAAATTATTAAGCCAAAGATAGAAATGCCCAGTATTGCGTTAAAAAAATGTTGTCCTTTAAAAGTCAGGGGAGCCCCAGAGATTATCCCCTGTAGCTTGCCAAAGGCGATAATTGAGCCCGTGAATGTTATGGCACCAATTGCCAGCCCTAGCGTCATTTCGATCAAACTTGCAGTGTTAACATTTAGAAACTGCCCTATTCCGTATGCTTCGGGTCTATAGAACGCTGCGGCTGCAACAAAACACGCAGCTAGACCAACTAAACTATGAAAAGCTGCAACCAGCTGTGGTAATGCTGTCATTTCGATTTTACGAGCTATAACAGTTCCGATGGCTCCTCCGATTACAAGCCCAGCAATTATAACTTCGTAACTGAGTACCTCTGGAAGAGCTAAAGTCGTTCCAATAGCTATTATCATTCCGGAAATACCAAAAATATTGCCTTGGCGCGCAGTATCGGGTGAACTAAGGCCGCGGAGTGCTAATATGAAGCAAACACTAGAAATCAAATAAAGAAATGCTGAAATATCATCTGTCATCTTGAAACTCGCTCTCAGCGTTTCTTTTTGAACATAGAGAGCATTCTCTGTGTCACAATAAATCCGCCAAAGATATTAATTGAAGCCAAAACGATTGCACAAAAACCCATCGCTTGTGCGAAATTTCCCTCTGCCGGCCCTGCCGCTATTAGTGCTCCCACGATAATCACAGAAGAAATAGCATTAGTAACGCTCATCAATGGTGAATGGAGCGCTGGTGTCACGCGCCAAACTACATAATAGCCAACAAAGCAGGCTAGAACTAATACGGTAATACCAAATATAAACGGGTCGACACCTTCGGGTTGCACAATAATATCCTTTCTTCGAAAGTTGTCTTGATTATCAAATCATAAATATTCCATTAATTAACAGATGATGCACGGATTAGTGCTCTTCGTTTAAACGAAAGAGGGATACAAGATGATGAATAAAAGTTTACATAAAAGTTTGGAGAACCTCTCCATTTTGGGTAAGTAAAGATCCTTTAATTATCTCGTCGTTAATATCAATAATTAGCTGTTTCTGATCTTGATGTATCATAGGCGTAAGAAAGTTTAATAAATTTTTCGCGAATAAGATGGAAGCATCAATAGGGAGCTTACTCGCCATATTAGTCTGGCCGACAATGGACACACCATTTTTAACTATGGTCTTATCAGCGACCGATAATGGGCAATTACCCCCCTGTTCGACTGCTAAGTCAACTAAAACGGATCCAGGTTTCATTGTTTTTATCATATCTTCAGTTACTAAGACTGGGGCAGGGCGACCAGGTATCAAAGCTGTACAAATCACAATATCTTGCTTGGCGACTGTTGATGCGATTAGTTCCGACTGTTTAGCTTTGTATGCATCGCTCATCTCTTTTGCATAACCACCTGCTGTTTCCGCTTGTTTAAATTCCTCGTCTTGGACCGCCACGAAGCTTGCGCCTAAGCTTTCTACATTTTCTTTAGCAGCAGGTCGTACATCACTTGCTGAAACAACAGCCCCTAGGCGACGCGCTGTCGCAATGGCTTGGAGACCTGCAACGCCAGCACCCATAATCAAGCACTTTGCGGGCGGGACGGTCCCAGCAGCTGTCATCATCATTGGGAAGGCTCTGCCAAAAGTATTCGCTGCCTCAAGCACCGCTTTATAGCCGGCTAAGTTTGATTGAGAAGATAAACTATCCATCGTTTGCGCCCGTGTTATGCGTGGTAATAATTCCATAGAGAACGCGGTAATTCTTTTACTTGCTAGAGTTTCTAAAAGCTTATGACTAGAATATGGTTCCATAAGACAAATAAGAACAGCACCATCCTTCATTAGGGCAACTTCATTCAATTCGTTCTTGCCGTTGTTTTCCAGGACAATTGGTTTTTGAACTTTGAGAACTATGTCTGCCTCGGAGAGGGCTTCGACAGATGTTTTGACGATTTTGGCTCCAGCGTGTTCATAGGCCTGGTCTGTTATAGCCGCAGTTATCCCTGCTTTCGATTCAATAAGGACAGAAAGTCCTAAATCTAAGAATTTCTTTACCGTATCTGGTGTAATGGCAACTCTGGATTCTCCTGGGCGCCGTTCCTTTATTATACCAACCTGCATATTATGTACCCCGCCGAAACATAGTTTTGAAGTGCATATAATTTGCTGATGCAGCATCAATCATTCGGTATAAACTAATGTTAATTGACGTCCAATGATTAATCACTGCTCCCACAGTAGTCCCTTACTCGATGAGGTAAAATTATTCAATAGTAGATCTTCTTCTTTCTTGTTCAATTTGCATCAAATCTTTGCGCATAAATCTCTTTATTCTTTTCATTGATGTGCGACAGGAAGCACTGATTTGATTACTTTGTCGACCAC
>CALIMD010000021.1 GCA_938028645.1 uncultured Alphaproteobacteria bacterium | reverse complement strand
AAAAGGGCGTCAGCTGCGTTCAAGTATTCTTTTACAGAGGCGGAAGTAATTATGGTAATAGGGCGTACTTTCCAGCGCATGACAAATCACATGAGCCAGAAGAAATTTTGTCAGCATTTATAGGCCAATTTTATGATAATAAAGTTCCGCCTAAGGAACTGGTAATCAGCCATGAAATGTGCGAAAAATTATTACTAACCGAGGCCTTATCAACGAGAGTTGGACGCAAAGTAAACATATCAAAACCATCCAGAGGTCCTAAAAAAAAGCTCCTCAAATATGCTTTGATTAATGCTCGCGAGGCCTTAGAGCGAAAGCAAGCGGAAACTTCGACTAATATCAAGATATTTACTCGTATCGCTGAATTGTTTGAGTTGGATACTACGCCCGAACGAATAGAGGTATACGATAATAGCCATATCCAGGGAACAAATTCCGTGGGTGCCATGATCGTGGCTGGATTGGATGGTTTAGTAAAGAATTCTTACAGAAAATTTAACATAAGGAATATTGATGGGGGGGGTAACAAAGATCGAACTCTCTCGAGCGCCATAGAAGCGTCTAAGGAACCGAAAAGTGCAATAAAACCAGGAGACGATTATGCGATGATGCGTCAGGTTCTATACCGACGATTTTCTGGATCATTAGTTCAATCGGATGGCATTAGAAAGACTGTTATGCCAGATTTGGTTTTTATTGATGGAGGCCCAGGACAACTTTCCTGTGCTTTAGAAGTAGCAGAAGAGCTTGGATTATTTGATCTTACATTTGTAGCTATTTCAAAAGGTCCAGATAGAAATGCTGGCCGAGAACGTTTTTATCAGCCAGGCAAGCCATCATTCACCCTTAAAGATAATGATCCAGCACTATACTATTTGCAGCGACTAAGGGATGAAGCGCATCGTTTTGCGATCGAGACGCATAGAGCACGACGGTCAAAGAACCTTTTACGTTCAGAGATTGATGATATTCCATCAGTTGGAGCTCAGCGAAAACGATTGCTTCTTCACCATTTTGGTTCAGCCAAGGCGATATCTCGGGCTGGATTAGAAGATTTAGAGCAAGTCGATGGAATTAGTATACGTCTCGCAAAGATAATTTATGACTATTTTCATGAAACAGCGTAAACATATAGGTTGTGAATTTAAGTCGGTCGTAATAATTTTCCTATTCACAATGCCTTTTTGACCTAGGATAGCGTAGATGAGAAGTTTGCCAAATATTCTGACAATGTCGAGGATAGCAGTAATCCCCGTCTTGGTCATACTTGTTTGGGTAGGGACAGATCAGCTAAAATGGATTGCTCTAGGTGTGTATACCTTTGCTTGTATAACAGATTATTTTGATGGATATCTGGCCAGAACTCTTAACCATCACTCCGCAATGGGACGTCTATTTGATCCGATTGCAGATAAATTGCTTGTAGGCGCTTGCCTTCTAGTTCTCTGTTCATTTGGCTACATCTCCGGTTTAACAGTCTTGCCTGCATTGATCATTTTATTAAGGGAGATTTTGGTTTCTGGGCTTCGAGAATACCTGGCTGAGATTCGTGTAGGTCTGCCAGTAAGTCGCTTAGCTAAATGGAAAACTGGGTTACAAATGTTTTCTTTAGGTTTTTTGATTGTTGGCGATGCTTCTCCTCCCGAAATTCCCTCAGTGTTTATAGGGGAAATTTGTTTATGGTTGGCTGCCTTGCTGACGCTTTGGACTGGTTATGATTACCTAAGATCAGGCTTGTTGCATGCAAGCGCAGGGGATTCGGACAGATTAGAAGATTAAGGAACCTTATAATTCTCCTTATAATATATGGACTGTTAACATGGAAGTGTTTGGATTAGCTGGATGGAGTGGAAGTGGAAAGACAACATTATTGAAACGCCTGATCCCAGTTTTAATCTCTAAAGGTATATCCCTTTCCACTATAAAGCACGCCCATCACGCTTTTGATATAGATAAACCAGGTAAGGATTCATTTGAGCACAGGTTAGCCGGTGCTTCGGAAGTTTTAATAACTTCAAAAACGCGATGGGCCTTGATGCATGAAAATAACGGGTCTGAAGAACCTACTTTAGATAGTTTATTAAAAAAGCTTTCACCTGTAGACCTAGTCCTTTTGGAAGGGTTTAAAAGAGAGAACCATAAAAAACTAGAAGTTTATCGGGCGTCAAATGGGAAACCACTATTACAACAAAAGGATCCTAATATTTGTGGGATAGCGAGTGACATTCAACTGGGCAACCTAGCCGTTCCAGTATTTGATCTCAGAGACGTTGAAACGATTGCCAATTTCATTATGCAAAGTTCTGGGCTCTTGGAAACTTTGTGATAAGATGCGGTTATGGCACAGCTAACTGATGACTGCTTCGCGTTTGGGGGGAAACTAACTCAGGTTGATGAGGCATTGGATCAACTTAAGGACACGTTGAAACCCTCCGCAAAGACGGAGCAGGTTCCTTTGGTGAGGGCGCTGAGTCGTATCCTTGCAGAAAATGTTATTTCTCACAACAATGTACCAGCAGATAATAATTCGGCGGTTGATGGCTTCTCAATTTATTACGATGATATTCGGTCTGGTTCTGAAACTAAGTTACCAATTACTGGCCGTGCAATAGCGGGTGTTCCCTTGGGGCGTCTGCAAAATAGAGGAGAAGCCGTTCAAATTCTAACAGGTGCATTGATGCCTGATGGGCCGGGCGGACAGAGGCCTGATACGGTTGTTATGATCGAGGACTGCTTGGTGGATGGAGAAGTTGTATTACTGCCAGAGGGTATTTACCGTGGAGCAAATTGTCGTCTGTTGGGCGAAGACATTCAGTGCGGTGAAACGATTTTGAGAGCAGGTTGTAGATTACGACCACAAGAGATTGGATTGGCTGCCTCGATCGGCTGTGGTCATCTGCCGGTTATGGTCCCGCTAAAGGTAGCAGTGTTTTCAACGGGGAATGAAGTTCTTGACCCAGGGGATAACCTTTTTGAGGGGGCAATATACGACTCCAATCGGTACACTCTAATGCAACTCTTGAAAAGTGTTGGATGCGAGGTATTTGATCTGGGGATTCTAGAGGATGATCCAAAAATCATATCTGATGCCCTGTTATCTGCAACGATCAAATACGACTTAATACTTACTTCTGGAGGAGTTTCGACTGGGGAAGAAGACCATGTCCGTAAGGTTGTGGAGAATGAGGGATCTTTGTTGTTTTGGAGGTTAGCTATAAAGCCTGGTCGACCGGTTGCATTAGGCCAACTTAATGACACGGTTTTCATAGGACTGCCGGGAAATCCCGTTGCTGCCATGGTTACGTTTCTGCAGATTGCTAGACCCATTATTCTTAAACTTTCAGGCGCTAATGATACCGCGCCTAAATTGTTTTCAGTGCAATCTGACTTTAGTTATAAAAAGAAGTTACATCGCCGAGAGTATGTTCGTGTACAAATAAACAAAAATGGAAACGGTAAATTAATAGCCAAAAAGTATCGAAGAGAGGGCGCAGGTATCCTTTCGTCCATGGTTTTTGCAGACGGTTTCGTCGAACTTTCTGAAGATATCGTAAATGTTGCAAAGGGCGATTTTGTTAACTATATCCCGTTTAGTGAGTTGGGCTTATGAATTTATTATATTTTGCATGGATTCGAGTAAAAATGGGCGTTTCTGGTGAGCAGATTGATCCACCTAAAAATATCAAAGATATTAAAGGCCTTATAGACTGGATAAAACAACGTAATCAAATCTCAAACGAAACCTTCTCTGACATTAGCAACATTAGAATTGCAGTTAACCAAGAATATGTAGATATTGATCACCCCGTGCTAGCGGGTGATGAAATAGCTTTTTTCCCCCCAGTAACAGGGGGATAGAAAATGATCCGGGTACAATCAGCCGATTTCGATGTGGGTTTAGAACTAAAAAAATTAACAGAGGGAAACCGTCAGATAGGTGCAGTAACAAGCTTTGTTGGTTTGGTCAGGGATATTGCGGGTAAAGATTCTATATCTGCGATGGTCTTAGAGCACTATCCAGGAATGACGGAAAAGCAGCTTGCAGATATTGAGTATGAAGCTCATAAGCGTTGGGATTTGAATAGTAGTTTAATCATTCACCGTTATGGACGTCTTGAACCGGGCGATAATATAGTCTTAGTGGCTTGTGCTTCTTCCCACAGAGAAAATGCTTTTGATGCATGCCACTTTTTAATAGATTGGCTGAAAACACGGGCTCCATTTTGGAAATTAGAGGAAACCCCAGAAGGGGGAAGGTGGGTTGAAGCTAAGACTAAGGACGATTTAGCTTCGGCTCGTTGGGAAAAATAGAATAAAGCCGACGTTTATCCAAAACGAGACCCTATTTCTATTGGGTTCCCGCGGAGATACTCAAGACTAGTCATTACTTTTTTACCAGTTTTTTGTAGTTCTATGATTTTTAAGACTCCGTTGCCACAAGCTACTGTGAAGTCATCAGAAAGGATTGTACCCGCGTCGCTGATGGTACTATCAATATTCATCACAGAAGCTTTGTGGACCTTAATTCTTTGATCATTCAATATACACCAGGCGCCTGGCCATGGATTTAATGCTCTGATTAATCGTTCTAATTCATCTGCAGATTTTGACCAATCGAGGTGCCCATCTTCTTTGGATAATTTTTTTGCATAAATCGCATCTTTATCACTCTGGGGAATTGCAGCAATTTTACCATTTGCAAAATCTATTAAGGTTGGGTTGATAAGATTTGCCCCGATAAATGCCAAGTCATCATGCAGTGAGGCTCCTGTCGTGTGGTCATTTAAAGTAATTTTTTTGTAACTTAAGATAGGACCTGTATCTAATCCTGGCTCCATTAACATTATACAAACGCCACTCTCGTTATCGCCCTCCATAATTGCCCTTTGGATTGGAGCTGCTCCGCGCCAGCGTGGAAGCAGTGAGGCGTGTATATTGAGACATCCAAGTTTTGGGGTTTTCAAAACTGCTGGCGGTAATATAAGTCCGTATGCAGCAACGACTAAAGCGTCCAAATTGAGGGACGATAACATCTTTTGAGCTTCTGCTGTTTTTAGAGAATCTGGTGTGGCTACTAAAATACCTTGATCTTCTGCAAATTTATGAACAGGCGTTTTTTGTAACTTCTTTCCTCTTCCCCCGGGTCTTGGCGGTTGAGTATAAACAATGCGAATATCATGATTGGCTTCGATCAAACTGGCAAGCGCTGGTACCGAGAAATCAGGGGTACCCATATAACCCAATCTAAACCGGGATCTATTTTTACAATTTAACTTTGGCTTTTGACCCTTCACAGTTCAGCGTTCCTTCTTGGCCTTGACCATTTTTTTTAGAATCATATTTCGTTTAAGTGAAGATAGATGGTCAACAAAAAGAATACCATTGATGTGGTCTATTTCATGTTGAATACATACTGCCAAAAGCCCCTCAGTATCTATTATCTGCTGATTACCATTTTCATCTAAATATCTGACGCGGGCTGTTGAAGGACGGCTTACATCGGCATAATGCCCAGGGAGTGACAAGCAGCCCTCTTCGTTTACAACTTCTTCTTTCGAGGAACCTATCAACTCCGGGTTTACCATTTTATATGGGGCTGGAGATTCGTCTGTTCGGGCACAATCAACTACTATTATTCTTTTTGTGATCCCAACTTGAGGGGCGGCCAGCCCAACACCTGGGGCGTTGTACATAGTTTCAAGCATGTCCTTCATAAGTTGCTTCTCTGATTCTCCGACAGAAGTAACATGAAGACATTTGGTCTTTAAAACTGGGTCAGGAGCCCAGACAATGGGTAATATAGTCATCGTTTCTTACCAATAATTAAAAGGTTATTTTCCGTAAGGGATGATATTGAATTCGTCAAGTCTAAGCCAAACTGCAGTATGCTGGACGGTTGGATCATCACAATATATTGTATCTTTTTCTATAACCCTCTCAATATGGAGTTGTGATGATGGATCCGCTTCTTCTCGTTGTTAGCGTGGCATTGGCCTCAGTCGTTGGTCTTTTTATTTATCTTTTATTGAGCCAAGGTAGGGCTCCAAGTAAAATAATCGAAGAGTTGGCCGGTAATACCAGAAGCACAAGTGATACTGCAACAAGATTGGCTGAATCGCAGGCGGAGTTGACAGGACGCTTAGCTCAGATATCTGAGAGCCAGGTCGCGCATCAATCAAAAATTGCAGAGTTAATGCAAACTCAGGAAAAAGAAGTTACAAAAAAAATTGAAGAACGTCTCAATGAGATGATGAAGAGCTTTGGTGAAGGGATGGAGAAATCCCGAGTTACCCAGCAAACCACAATGGGTGAGCTCAAAGAGCGTTTAGTGCTAATCGATGCCGCTCAAAAAAATATTGAGGAATTATCTAGCCAAGTAGTTGGTTTGCAAGATATCCTATCTAACAAGCAAGCCCGTGGGGCCTTTGGCGAAATACAGTTAGCCGACCTCGTGAGATCTATTATGCCTCCGAATGCCTACGCCTTTCAAGCCACAGTTGCTGGCAATAGACGGGTAGATTGTTTGCTGACGTTGCCAAACCCGCCAGGTCCTATAGCTATTGACGCTAAGTTCCCATTAGAGAGTTATAGAACTTTAATCGATTCTAAGGATGAAAATAATAGGAATTTGGCACGCAAGGCTTTAGCTAGTGACGTTTTAAAGCATGTTAAGGACATCTCAGAGAAGTATATTATACCAGGCGAAACCGCAGAATCAGCACTTATGTTTTTGCCATCAGAAGCAGTTTATGCTGAGCTGCACGCAAACTTGGCTGACGTAGTAGAGAAATCATGGAAATTAAAAGTTTGGATAGTTTCCCCAACGACACTTATGGCAACGCTCAATACAATACGGGCTGTATTAAAGGATGCGCAAATGCGAGAGCAGGCTCATGTAATACAAAAAGAGGTCTCACTTATGTTAACGGACGTGCAACGTATTGATGGTCGGGTTGGCAAACTGGAGACGCATTTTAGGCAAGCAGAGGAAGACATTAAACACATCAGGGTTTCAGCAGATAAACTTACAAAACGTAGTGGTAAAATAGAGAATATAGAACTCGGAACCAAGAATTTAGATGAACAAGACCACTCGGATCTGGTTGATGAAATACAACAACCAGTATTAAAAGTTCATACCGCGAAAGATGCGTGATTACTGACAACTGATTATGCGCAGATGTTTAGTTTTTTCTGAACGAAGCCAACCGCCCCAGAGATAAAAAATCTATCTAATCA
>CALIMD010000020.1 GCA_938028645.1 uncultured Alphaproteobacteria bacterium | reverse complement strand
CTTTTGGAATATCAACTAAAACTGGCCCTGGTCTTCCACTAGTCGCTATATGAAAAGCTTTGTGCATAATTATTGGCAGATCTTTAATATCTTTCACTAACCAATTATGCTTTGTGCACGGCCGTGTAATACCAGTGGTATCACACTCTTGAAAGGCATCTGTTCCAATCAAATGTGTTGGAACTTGACCAGTCAAACAAACTATTGGGATACTATCCATTAATGCATCCGTTAATCCAGTAACTGTATTAGTTGCCCCTGGTCCGGAAGTGACGAGTACAACCCCAGGTTTTCCTGTTGATCTTGCATATCCTTCCGCCGCGTGAACAGCCGCTTGTTCATGTCGAACCAAGATATGTCTTAAATTATTTGTCTTAAATAATTCGTCGTATAACGGTAATACAGCGCCGCCCGGATATCCAAAAATTACCTCCACCCCTTGGTCTTGCAATGCTTTTACGATGATTGCCGCTCCACTCATGCAATCCTCTGGTTTCCGAGTTTGATATTCAGCGTTTCTCATGTTAACTAATCTCTTTTGCCATATAAATTCGAATGTTTTTTTTGCGAATATACACTTTTCCCGCGAAAAATTCGCTAATCAAAAAGTGTGATCAATTACACTAATTCCATAGAAACAGTCAACAATAAATAACTTTCAGAAAGTTTTGGATATTTTTTTATAATATTAGTTCTATTTTATTATTTATTTAGAAATTTACTTACTTCAATTATTAAGTCTTGATGTATGCTCCCATCATAAGGCTTCGTGTATAAAAAATTTGGTTCGAGTTGATTTCTAAACCATGTCATTTGCCGCTTTGCATAGTTTCGGGTTTTTTGTTGAGACTGCTTAATCGCATCATCAAGATTCATTTCTCCGTCTAAGTACTTTATGATTTGCGATAAACCCAATGCCTTCATTGCAGGTAACGATGGGTCCAGGTTCATATTTTTTATCATTTCGGCCTCGGCTACTGCGCCCTGATCCATAAACCCTAAAAACCTCTGGTCACATATACGGTACAATGTCTCGCGATCAGGTATTAGCAAAACATGATATAAATTTAGCCCTGTGGCTTGATTCGGTTCCATGTTCCACACAGCCAAAGATTGGCCCGTCGCTTTCATTACTTCCCACGCACGCGTTAATCGTTGGCTATCACCAATTGGAATTTTATTCCCCAACAATGGATCCAATTCAATTAACTCCTTACTGAAGTTTTCATTACCTAATACCTTTAGTTTTTCGCGTGCCTGCAGCCTAACTGTGTTAGGTATTTCAGGAATTTTGGACAATCTTTTCGATAAATAGTGGATATACATACCTGTTCCACCACATACTATCGGCACCCTTCCTTTATCAATGATCTGGGAAATTGATTTTTTTGCTAATTTAATCCAGATATTTACAGAACAGGGCTCAACCATTTTGCAGATACCGAATAAATTGTGAGGAATATTTTCGGTGTCACTGGTGCTAGGTCGAGAGGTTAAAATTTTGAGTTCATCATAAACTTGCATTGAATCTGCGTTGATTATTTCACCGGTCAATTCATTTGCCAATTTCATAGCAAGCGCAGACTTTCCAGATGCGGTAGGACCACAAATAACGATGCATCTATTTTCTTGTTTATCACTGGACATAGGTTCTATCGATGCGCCATAAAGTAATATTATGCAATACGTAGTTACATTAACGGCTAATAAAAGTATGGCCCCACTAACTAGTCACCATGCTATCTTAACCGAAACCCTGTTAAAGTCATTAGGGTCTCAGTCATGCGAAACGCGTTGGTTATCTCGAGGTACAGCAGTTGATATAGTTTTCGACAAAGTTCCACTGTCTGTCGCGCGAGAAGAAATAACAAACAGGCTGGATCAAGTGCCAGTAGATATTAACGTTCAAGAATTAAAGGGAAGACGTAAAAGATTCCTTATAGCTGATATGGACTCAACTATCATAGAAAATGAGTCTTTGGATGATCTAGCAGATATTGCTGGCTTGAAAAGTCAGGTAGAAGTAATAACCGAAAAAGCTATGCGCGGAGAAATTGATTTCAAAATAGCACTGAAGGAACGCGTGAGGTTACTGAGAGGCCAGCCAGAAACAATTTTACACAGGTTTCTCTCGGAAAAGATAAAAATAACCGATGGAGCATTTGAACTTATAAAAACGATGAAAGTTCAAGGCGCAATGACTGCATTAGTTTCTGGTGGATTTTCTCAAATAACAGAGCACGTAGCCAACAAGGTTGGATTCGATATAAACCTTGGCAACCAATTATTAATGAGCGACAAAAAAATAACTGGAGAGATATCAACACCCATTTTAAATGCCCAAAGCAAAAAAGAAGCTTTGTTTTCTATATGTAACAACCAATATGTTAAAATCCACGAGACCATCGCCGTTGGAGATGGCGCTAACGATATACCGATGTTGCAGTCCGCGGGAATCGGTATAGCCTTTCGGGCAAAACCAATCGTAGAGGCCGCCACAGCATTTAGGGTTAATCACTGCGATCTGACAGCCTTACTATATATTCAAGGCTATCACGACAACGAAATAAACAAGTACTAAACTTTAGAATAGCTAGATATAGCAACCCTAACTATTTCAATTTCAACCCAATAAATCGAATTGAACCTTGCCTATTAATGGTGAAGAGCACCGATTTTTTCTTACCCTGTTTCAGTACATTTCCAATAATGGTGACTACCTCCGACGGCCCAGTAATTGTATTCTGGTCCACCTCCACAATTACATCCCCAATACGAACCCCCATCTGTGAGGCAATACCATCAGGCACTGCTCCCACTACAATCGCACCCTTAACGTCTTTCTCAATTGAAAATTTCTTTCTCAGGGTTTTAGTCGCCTCAGACAATGCCAAACCCAAACCGTCTAGCTTAACAATATCGTTCGAATTTCTTTTCTGACTTGGCTTTGCAGTTGATTTTTCTGACGCTATTTCTTCTTTAAGTTCCCCTATTCTTGCCGAAACTTTTACTTCCTTGCCGCCCCGCCATAAAATGACTGGGACGTCAATACCAATGGGAGTTTCCGCAACAATTCTTGGCAAACGTCGCATTGTCTCCACTTTTTGCCCATTAAACTCTAATATTATATCACCAGGTTTAATACCTGCTTTTTTTGCTGGTCCATCTTGAGAAACTTCAGCTACCAAAGCTCCAGAAGCATCTTTCATACCAAAGCTTTCTGCTATCTCAGCGGTGACCATTTGAATGCGCACGCCCAACCAGCCCCTGCGAGTTTTCCCAAACTCTTTCAACTGCGCTATCACAGGCTTTGCTAATCTTGAAGCAACAGCGAACCCAATTCCTACCGATCCACCACTTTGAGAAAATATCGCGGTGTTAATACCTACAACATTACCCTCCAAGTCAAATAATGGACCGCCAGAATTGCCTTTGTTTATGGAAGCATCCGTTTGAATAAAGTCGTCATAAGGGCCCTGGTTAATATCTCTACCGCGAGCAGATACTATTCCAACGGTAACAGTACCCCCAAGACCAAACGGATTGCCAATGGCCATCACCCAGTCGCCGACCCGCAATTTTTTTGAATCTCCAAACTCCACGGCAACTAACTTTGTTTTTCGGGGATTAATTTTCAGGACGGCAATGTCTGTTTTAGGATCACGACCCAATATTTTTGCATCAAACTCTGTATCGTCCTGCAGGCGCACTTTTATTTCGTCTGCTCCAGCAATAACATGGTTATTGGTAACGATGATACCCGCCTTGTCTATTATAAAACCAGAACCTAAAGACTGAGCTCTTCTTGACGGTCTCTTTCTCCGCGGATCTACATTTTTTCCGCCTGGACCGTTTCGCTCCATAAAATCTTTGAAAAATTCCTCGAATGGAGATCCCGGTGGAAATTGAGGCATGTTTTGTCGAGGGTCGTCACGAGTCTCAACAGCTTGCATCGTTGATATATTGACCACAGAAGGAAGAAGCTTTGCAGCTAAATCGGCGAAGCTGTTTGGTGGTGATTTCGCTTCCAGAAATCCAAACGGTATTATACACATAAGAGCGACCAACTTGACGCTCAGTCGCGGAAATTTGATGCTATTCAAATACAAACTAATTTTCACTAGCCTATTAGCACTACTCAAACTCATTGTTACCAATCCTTGTAAATCGAATCCCAGTTTCGGAGTTAAACTATAAATATGGCCAAACGGTGTTGAAATACTGACTATTCATGATCTTTCTTATTGGGGTTGTCTTCCAGACTAGCTTCTGATTAACCACACGAAAGCGACGCCCAGCAAGACAGCAAGGATTCCCGACCTCCTTAGGGATGTGTCTTGAACCTCTATCATTTTCGAAATTAGGTACCGCATTTTTGCTGGAAATAACGCATACAATACCCCCTCTATCACTAAAACAAGTGCCAATGCGGTGAAAAGATCTTCCAAACAGATATCCCTGTTTTATTATTTAATGGTCACACCATTGTTATTTCTTCCCCATATCACGGCCAGTTATATCGCCAAAGAACCTGAAAAAGTCAGAATTAGGCGACAAAACCATTGTTGTGTCTTGTGAGTCCATCGATTTTTTATAGGCTTGCATGGATCTGTAAAATGCAAAGAATTCAGGATCTTGTCCAAACGCGTCTGCATAGATTTTAATCGCCAGACCATCGCCCTCCCCTCTCAGGGTTTCAGCTTTTTTCTGTGCCTCAGCAAGTAAGACTATTTTTTGTTTACCTGCATCCGCTCGGATCCCTTCTGCCATTTCGAAACCGCGGGCTCTAAATTCTTTAGCTTCACGTTCCCGCTCAGATTTCATACGGTTTTCTATATTACTTCTCGTTTCATCAGGATAGTCAGCACGGCGGACCCTGACTTCGACGATCTCCATGCCAAAACGCATTACAGCATCATTCACCGCCTTTTGTATATCGACCATAATGGTGGCTCTTTTTCCAGACAAAATCTCGAGCAGCGTCTCGTTACCTAAAACACGTCTCAACGACGAGTTTATGATAGGACTAAGTTTACCTGGAACCTCCGTAACTCGCCGGGTAGTTTGATAAAAAAGTAATGGGTCAGTTATTCGATATCGCGCATAAGAGTCGACATCTAGCCTTTTTTGATCGGCCAAAATCATGCGCTCTTTAGGAGGATCTAAATCTAGAACACGCTTGTCGTAGTAAACAACTTCCTCACCAAATGGTATTTTGAAATAAAGACCAGGATCCTGAATTGTCTTCTGCGGCTTACCAAAAAAGAGAACTATCGCTTGTTGCGTCTGTTCAACAATAAAAAGAGAACTACTAGCTACTACGCCAAGTATCACGAGCACAACGCCACCAACTATAATTAATTTATTCATTAATTTGTACTCCCTGTCGAAGACCCGCTTGAACCACTAGAACTTCTTTGACGCTTCTGAATTTCGGGTAAAGGTAAGTATGGAACAACTCCCGAAGCGGCAGCTCCATTTCCTCCAACATCACTATCAATAATTACCTTATTAACATTTGAAAAAATTCCTTCTAGCGTTTCAAGATAAATACGGGTCTTGGTGACATCCT
>CALIMD010000019.1 GCA_938028645.1 uncultured Alphaproteobacteria bacterium | reverse complement strand
GGATATCCAGCTCTGATTTCCTCCATTTCTTTTTTTGAAATAGAGCCATTGTGAAGAGGGGTGCACCAATTGGGTCGCCTTTGAAATACGGTCAAACTTTTTGCAGTTTTTGATATGTCCTGAATTGCTTGAACACCACTGGCGCCAGTTCCAATCACAGCAACTCTTTTATTCTGGTAATTAATACCCTCTTTGGGCCACAACCCAGTGTGACACCAGGAACCCTTGAAGTCAGAAATTCCTTCAAATCTTGGCATAGTGGGAGTTGAAAGTAATCCAATCGCCGTTATCAAAAATTGTGCGGAAAACTCTTTACCGCTATCGGTCCCGACGGACCAAGAATTGTTTGATTTTTCATAATGTGCGAACGAAACGCGCGACGAAAAACAAATATCCTTTTTTAGATCAAATTTGTCAGCGACATAATTACAATATCTCTCTACTTCCGGCTGACCTGAAAAATGCTCTTTCCAATCCCATTCATCAAGTAATTCTTTCGAAAATGAATATCCGTAGGAGTAGCTTTCTGAGTCAAATCGTGCGCCAGGGTAGCGGTTCCAATACCAGGTTCCTCCAACACCTGAACCTGCCTCAATAACCAAAACTTTAAACCCTAAAGAACGTAATTTATAGAGCTGATAGAGACCGGACATTCCCGCACCTATTACTATAGCATCATATTTTACGGATGAATGATTATCGTTTTTGTTCATTGAAATCCCTTTAGAATTGATTTTTGCCACTCAAACTATCTAGCTCCGGTTGCGTTAATGTATCAAAAAAAAAATGTTTTTCCAGTTGAGAATATTACCAGCTCACAAAATTTTCAGAACATTTTCATGCACATCAATCAAAATAACTTGTGGACCCAAAGAGATGGTTTTTAATCTGAATTTATAATCAACAATTCTTTTTAAGGAGGCTGTTATTTATTAGACGGCCCGCTGCAATCTTTCCCTATAAAAAGAGTATATTCCTGTTGCAACTATTATCGTCGTTCCTAACAGTGTCAGGTGATCTGGCCAGTCATTAAACAATAAAATTCCTATAATAATTGCCCAAAGCATAGCTGTGTATCGGAAAGGTGCTATAAAACTGGCATCCCCGTAACGCATTGCCATAACACTAAATAAATAGCCAAAAATGATTGCTATTGCTGAGATTATTAAGATCAACCAATGAGACTGATAAATAGGTGCCCATGCAATGGTGGGTAACATAACCGCGCCTAAAACTGTTATGGCAATGCCAGTTATCAATGCGACGAACATTGATGGCGCTTTTGATGAAAGGCGGCTCGTAGTTAAGTCGCGCACTGTAACACAGGCAACGGCGCCCAGAGCAGATATCGAATATACAGAAAAGCCCTCCAAGCCGGGTCGGACAATAATCATTACTCCTATAAAACCAATAAAAATCGCTAACCAACGTCTCCAGTTAACAGATTCTCTCAAAAAAATGGCAGCACCCATAGTCACCGCAAGAGGCAAGACCTGCAGGATCGCGGTCACATTGGCCAGTGGCATATGGGCTAATGCGGATAAGAAGAAGATTGCAGCTCCAACCTCAGAAGCTGTTCTAATGACGATAAGCTTCCAATCGGAGGTGGAGAGTTTTACAAACAGTTGCTTTGCTTGCCAAGCAAGGAATAGCATCAATGGTATGGTTAGTATTCCTCGGAGGAAAATGGCTTGGTAGATAGACCAGTCAGCAAAAAGAATTTTCATTAACCCATCATTAAAAACGAATGCGAGCATACTGCCACTCATTATTAGAGCGCCTTTTATATTATCCGATATTACCAAAATCCGATCCCCCTCTTTCAGGGATTACCTATGCCATTTGTCTCAATAAAAACCAAATCAATTACATTTACCGATGCAGTTTTATGCATTCACTATCAAGATTGAGTAAATTTTAAAAAACATAATATTGGTGAAAACATGCTTTAAATGTCATACAAGTGAGGATAACAAGGAGCGCTTGGCAATCGATAATATACCTAAACGACATGTAAATCGGAAAAGCGCTTTTATTAATACATTTTTTTTGAGGAACAGTTTGAAAAACAATAGTCTGAAACAAAAGTATTTTTGGTTTATTAAGGATTTAAAATTGATGATTTTGAAATGGTTGTCTCCTTTTAGAAACAGAAACAAAATACAATTTCAAGATTATTTATCTAACTATACTTCTCTTAAGCCTAATGAAGAAAATCCTTTTGATTTATTTGACACGTGCTGGTCTACTAAAATTCCAAATATAGACAATACAGGACCCTTTGATGGGTTTAACGACGAGCGGATACAATGGTTAATTGAAGAACTTGGGCCTATTCAAAATGAAGACATACTTGAACTTGGCCCCTTAGAGGCAGCTCACACGTTTCTGTTGGAGAAAGCAGGGGCACAAGTGCTTTCGATAGAAGGTAATTATGGTGCTTTTCTTCGATGCTTGACTGTAAAAAACTTTCTTGGATTACAAGCGAAATTTCTCTTAGGTGATTTTTCGAAAATGGACTTAAATTCTAGGTATTTTAAAGCTGTAGTTGCATGCGGTGTTCTT
>CALIMD010000018.1 GCA_938028645.1 uncultured Alphaproteobacteria bacterium | reverse complement strand
CTGTAATCTCATCTAGTAATGGCGTCAGACTCTGATCCATTATAAACCCTTTTAATTCGTTCTGTTTAATACATAACGCGCCAAATCCCTCAAGGCTTGCGCTGCTTCATCCCAGTTATCAAGCATAATCAATGCTTCTTCAATTAAAATTTCCGCCTTATTGCGAGCTCGATCCGCACCTAGCACAGAAACGAACGTAGCTTTATTGGCATTTTCATCTTGACCGGTAGGTTTTCCAACCTCCGATGGATCCCCCTCTAAATCTAGCAAATCATCTGCTATTTGAAAGGCCAACCCAAATCTTTCCGCATATTTTCTAAGATTATCTTCTTCGGTGGAAGAGGCCCCTGATAAAATCGCTCCAGCTCTAGCGCTAAAGGCAAACATCTCACCAGTCTTTAAATTCTGCAATCTGGTTATCTGATCGAATGACAATGAGGTGGTTTCACCAACTAAATCCATCATTTGGCCTGCCACCATGCCCGCTCCCCCCGAGGCAGAAGCCAATGCGTTAACCAACCGACAACGGATACCAGGTTCAGGGTGTGTTTCCTCCGAAACAAGGGTTTCAAAAGCAAGCGCTTGGAGCGCATCACCTGCCAATATCGCCGTCGCCTCACCAAATTTGATATGACAGCTCTGCTTTCCTCTTCTTGTGTCGCTATTATCCATAGCGGGTAAATCGTCATGAATGAGTGAGTAACTATGCAAAAACTCAACGGCTGCCGCCACTCTCAAAGCATATAATTCTTCGACTTTAAATAGACGGGCTGATTGGAGAACCATAAAAGAACGCAGTCTCTTCCCCCCGCCAAGGGAGCTATATCGAATAGCTTCAAGGAGCGGGGCTTCTATACCCTGTGAACTAGGCAATAAGCTCTCTATTACCGTTTCAACTTTTGCAGCAGAGGCATCTAACACGTCTTTGAGGCGATTTTTTGTCATCGATTGTGGTTTAAAATACGATCTGTTTATTCGAAGTCGGAGACTTCTGGTTTATTTCTATTCTCTGGCAATCTAATTTTTTCTACCTTCATTCTTGCTTCATCTAGTTTCGTTTGACAATGTCTCTTGAGTTCTGACCCTCTTTCATAAGCTTTTATCGCTTCGTCTAGGGAACCTTGTCCACTTTCTAATCGGTCAACTATAGCTTCTAGTTCCGCAAGAGATTCCTCAAAACTTACACTTTCTAATGATTTATTCTCTTCCGTCAATTTATACCTCCTTAACGACCTACGTGAAAAGTCTAAAACTCAAAAACTAAACTGACATGAGTTCCCGCATATGTACAGATGCGGAACTGCTCAGCGCTTCAAGGTTATACCCACCTTCTAATACAGAAACCAAACGCCCATCTGAGTATTTTTCAGCGATTGATAATAATTCCGAAGTAATCCATGAAAAATCATCCTCATGTAAATTTAAACTAGCGAGGGGATCATCAGCGTGGGCGTCAAAGCCAGCAGAAACAATTAATAAATCTGGACTGAATTGTTTCAACCCAGGCAAAATAATTTCATTAAAGGCTGCTCTGAATTCGAAACTGCCAGAGCCAGGCAAAAGTGGGGCATTTATAACGTTATTATGTTCTCCGACCTCAGATACAGCGCCTGTCCCCGGGAATAATGGCATTTGATGGGTTGATGCATATAAAAGATTAGGTTGCGACCAGAACATTTCTTGCGTTCCATTACCATGATGAACATCAAAATCGACAACTGCCACTCTATCAACGTTAAATTTTTCTCGAGCGTATGCAGCACCAATAGCTGCATTATTGAACAAGCAAAACCCCATAGCCTTCTCCGTCTCAGCGTGATGCCCTGGTGGACGAACAGCACAAAAAGCGTTTTTAACATTTTCTGTCATTAGCGCATCAATAGCGGCGCAAACGGACCCACACCCTCTCATAGCCGCTTCAATTGATCCATGGGATAATGACGTGTCAGCATCTAAATATAGAAGTTCATTATCTGGAACGGCCCTCATAATCTCTTCGATATATTGTTTTGAGTGCATCAATGCTATTTGATCGACAGTTCCCAATGGTGCATCTCTTCTCTCTAATTCTTTGAATGTGTCGTCTGAAAATAGGGCCTCCAATACCTTCAATCTCGATGGGTTTTCTGGATGCCCTGCAGCAACTTTATGTAGAAGGCAAGATTGATGTGTGAATAAGATCGTCATAACCGCCTATTATAATTACTAACTACTGCAATGAAACCCTCATAGGGTCTGCACATTTAAAGCATTGGGCGACAATAGTTTTTGTCACAAACAAAGTTAGTCTTACAAAACTTCAAATAAAGCTCCGTTTGAGCCGAAAAATAACACCACGTTAATATTTAGCAGTCTTGTTTATAAATAATAATTGCATAAAAAGAATTGCATAGAAAGACTTGTAAAACTAATAAGAACGTATAGTTCCTGCATTACCGTTTGGTTGGTCGACCATTAGCTATCAAATTGTTTTGGATTTTCATATGATTAGAAAACAAGCAATAAAATTTATATTGATTCCTAATATTTTTGGACTGTTATTACTGCCGTTTCTAATTTCCGCCGGTGCCGCTCAGCAACGAGTTAGTGCCGTTGGGGTTGATAAAGTGATATCGGAACCTCTTCTCCAAACCATGCCTGTTCTTGGGCGATTTATAGCAAAAGAGTCAGGGGTCGTTGCAACGAGAATAGCAGAACGTGTCGATAAAATGTTTGTCCAAGTTGGAGACCGAGTAAAAAAGGATGACTTATTAGTAAAGCTGGCTTCCGATCGCCTTGATAACCAAATACAACTTTTGCACGCTAATTTAAAAATAACGAAGGCTCAGCTGGCAAAAGAAACCGTAAATTATAGAAAAATGGAGCAGACGCACAAGCGAATTCTTGCACTGAGGACTTCAGCAGCATTTCGAAAAGACAGGGAAGAAGATAGTGAGCGGGACTTAGAAATTTCTGCAGAAATGGTGAGCCGTGCTCGCGCCGATATTGACCAATCAAAGGCTAGTCTGAAAGCAGGGCAAATTGCTCTTCAGGACACCTACATTAGAGCCCCTTATCCCGGGGTGGTGATAAAGCGGCATACTTTACCTGGAAATTACGTACGAGTTGGTGATCCAATAATAACCATTTTTAATGATACCGACCTCGAAATAGAGGCAGATGTACCATCGATACGGGCGCTAGCACTAAAAACGAATGCAAAAGTAACCGCGACGCTTCAAAATGGGATTACTCTTAATACGATAATAAGAGCTATCATTCCGCAAGAAAATTCAATGACCAGGGCTGTGGCAATAAGACTCATTATCGAAGATGAGGAATACCAAAACGGCCTTCTTGGTAATCAGTCTGTGACACTCAAACTACCCATTGGAAACCCAGGCGAAGTCACGACCGTACATAAAGACGCAGTATTGGTTAAGAAAGGGAAAAAAATTGTTTTTATATTTCGTAAAGGCACTGCAAATATTCAGCCTATTAAATTAGGACGGGCGATTGGAAACAGGTTTGAAGTACTTGCCGGATTAAAAGTTGGAGATCTTGTAGTCGTGCGTGGCAATGAGCGATTAAGGCCCGGAGAACCTATCAAACCGAATGACATGAGGTAGATCCATGGATCGTTTGATTTCGGTTTCGATAATACGCCCAATAGCTGTAATAGCAGCCGTTCTAATGATTGTAATGTTTGGCGGTGTTGCGCTGCAAAGCATTCCTATTCAATTAACGCCGGATGTTAATCAACCAGTAATTACTATTACAACACAATGGCCGGGTGCAGCGCCTGCGGAAGTTGAACGAGAAATTGTAAACAGACAGGAAAAACAACTAAAAGGTATCGAAGGCATTGAGTCTATTGTCAGTAAATCTGAAACAGGTAGAGCCCGCGTAACGCTTGAATTTGGTGTCGGTCAGGATATGACAAAAGCCCTATTACTGGTGTCAAACAGGTTGGATCGTGTCGGCAACTATCCAACCGAAGTTGACCAGCCTACTCTTAATACGGCCGGATCGGAAGACAACGCTATAGCTTGGTTAATATTGAGGAAATTAACTGACAATAACTCAGAAATACATGGTTACTATGACTTGGCTAAAGATTTTATTAAAGATCGCCTCGAGCGAGTAAACGGGATCTCCGAGGTACGGGTTTATGGCGGTGCTGAACGGGAGATGCAAGTCGTTACAAACCCCGAAAACCTTGCGCAATACAAGTTAACAATTCCCGATGTCGTTAAAGCTCTTCAAAATGCCAATGCTTCCGTATCAGCTGGTGCCATAGACGAGGGGAAAAGACGTTATGTTGTCCGAACAGAGGGCGATTTCAGCTCAATCGAGGCCGTCAATGAAGTTGTGTTGAGATCTTTAATGGACCCCGCATCTGGACGTATTACACGCATTAAAATTCGCGATGTGGCCGATGTAGTTTTTGGTTACAAACAACCAGTCTCAAGAATTCGTATGATGAGTGAGCCGGCCATTGCATTACCTGTGTATCGAGAAACTGGAGCCAATGTAATCGAGATTATGAAGGGTATTCGGCAGGCTGTTGATGAATTGAACAACAATGAATTATTGCCAGAAAAAATATTCCTAACACAAGTTTATGACGAAACAACTTACATCGACTCCGCAATTAATTTGGTTCAACAAAATATCTATATAGGCGGGACATTAGCCGCCATAGTACTTCTTCTATTTTTGAGGAGTGGTTCGGCTACCCTTGTTGTATCTCTGGCCATACCTGTGTCTGTGATAGGGTCTTTTGTAGCAATGGCAGCTCTGGGTAGATCTATCAACGTAATATCTTTAGCAGGTTTGGCATTTGCGGTAGGGATGGTTGTAGACGCAGCGATTGTCGTTTTAGAAAATATATTCAGATTGAGACAGAACGGCTTACCTATAAAACAGGCCGCCTTCGAAGGAGCAAATCAAGTCTGGGGGGCAGTACTAGTGTCTGCCTTAACAACGGTTATGGTCTTCATACCAATACTTGTGATGGAACTGGAGGTAGGTCAACTTTTTAGAGATATAGCCGTTGCCATATCCGTTTCGGTGTTATTGTCTTTGTTGGTTTCTATTACAGTGATTCCCGCTTTATCGAGTAAACTTTTGTCTGGAGACCTCAAAAAAACTGTGGAAGGTCGCAAACTACCTTTTTTGGATCTATTCGCTAGCTCGTTCGTATCGACTATTTTAAATTTTACAAAGCGTGTCATATCGAGCCGCCCCAGAGCTGCCGGGGTAGTGCTTATTGTCGTTTTACTCTCGGGGATTATCACGACACTTTTACTCCCAAAATTAGATTATTTACCAGATGGAAACCGCAATCTTGTTATTGGCTATATCCTTCCCCCGTCTGGATATAATCTTCCTACAATGACGAAAATTGCCGGAAAGCTAGAAAATGCGACAAAAAAATTATGGGATCCTGAGGGCAATCAAACCGAAGATGGAAATGGTGTCCCCACAATGGAAAGATTTTTCTTCGCCGCTTTTCGTGCCAACGCCATCATTGGAGCAGTTGCGGTTGACCCAACTCGAGTTGACGAACTCATACCAGTATTAGAACGATCTCTTTATAGTGAACCTAAAACATATGGAATAATGAGGAAACGATCCATTTTCGGTCGCGGCATTGGGGGTTCACGCTCAGTAGACCTGGATGTCTCCGGTGGCACACTAGAAGAGATAATGAGTGTTGCTCAGCGGGCCGCCGGAAAACTAGAAAAAATCATGCCTAGGCGAGAGGGGACCAGAATGCGACCCAGACCATCCCTTAGTCTGGGGGCTCCAGAAATAAGGGTTACTCCTAATAGGGTTAACTTAGCAGATAATGGGGTATCTACTCAGGCTTTAGGTCAAACTCTAGACGCCTTTAATGACGGTTTGCGGGTAGCTGAAATTACAGTGGATGGAAAACGTATTGACCTAACGCTACGAGGCCCAAAACATCATATCGAAGCAACGCAAGATATTAACAACCTTCCTGTTGTGACAAAGAGTGGTCAAATTGTACCCGCGAGTTCTTTATCAACTATCGATGTCACTACAGGCCCATCGGAAATCCGACATAAAGAACAGCTACGAACAATAACGCTGCAGATTAATCCACCTGCCGATATGCAACTTGAAGTAGCAATGAAGAACATTCAA
>CALIMD010000017.1 GCA_938028645.1 uncultured Alphaproteobacteria bacterium | reverse complement strand
TAGTGATTGCTTTTATTTCAGGATCATCGGTTACACTTTTATTGGCGGCAACAAATTCATCATAGGAACCTAAACCCTGAGCAGCTAGCCCTTCATCAATAATACCTTTTTGTTTCGCCCAAAGCGCATCCATGCGCGGTGTGCCATCGGAAGTTAACGTTGGGTCACGTGGCTTTATTAGGCCAAATATTTCATCTTCTGGTTCAACCCATTTTTCTGGGTACAGTTCCTCTGGCCGTCCAAAAGCTTCAGCCATAGTCTCGAAGGCACTCCTATCATCGCGACAAATTCGATAATAGTCTAATGGACGCGGTTTATCGTGAGACCATTCGAAGGCCCCCATTAAAGACTCTATCTCGGCCAAGTCCATCGATTCGGCAGGCAATGTTCCACGGTTAATAACAACGGCCACCTCAATCTCCGGGAACAACCAGACCGTGTCGGTATGCATTGTAATATCCTCAAAACTTTGCTCTTCATTTGTTCTATTAATCGTTACGAAGGCACGGGCACGTATACCAGGTAGGGCGATAGTCTGCCTTTGCCGAGTTGGATGCATATTTTCTATCTCAAAGGTTTCCTGCCCATCAAAAAAACCATCTAATTGCTGATCCGTTTGTGCTACCTGATAAAAATTTAGGTCAAAGTCATCAGGCAAACCTGGGAACATCGTTTCCGCCCATTCTTTATCGTAAGTGCCCGCATATTTTTGTCTTTCCGGCAACATAATATCTCTAGGACTAAAATATCCTGGCAAGGTGGTATCACCAGGGGCCTCAATCGAGCTCTCTGGAAATAAAATATTTGGCAGTGGATACTTCTCTGGCTTTAATTTTTTAGGCCAATAACCTTTACCACTGGGGTTATCCTTGAAGTCATTGCCACCAAAAGCATTCTCAGACTTTATGGAAATTCGGTCAAACATGCGCGGCTCGGTCATAGAGATAGATCGCCACCTCTGGGCAATCCACTCACGATCACCAATCACTGATAACAGTTTTTTATTTTCACCACAGGAAATTGAGACATCAAGCTCTTGAACTTGCGTCCCTTCCGGGGCACAAGCATCTCCCCAAGCCAACCATTCTCCTCTGGCTTTTCAATCAAATGTATCAAGGGGAATGTCTCCAAGTAAGGCAGCTATCTCTGGCCATGCCTCATTTTCAAGCATCGGTTCGAAGGGTTTATTAAAAGGCAAAAAGCTGAACATAGTAACGATTAAGTCTACGTTCCCCGCATGAATATGGGGCTTATGAAAAATAGAAAATCTTGGGGCCTTTATAGTTCTCATTTAGTTAGTTCTGCTCATATCCGATACGGCGTTCTTCTAACTTTTTTAGATAGTCCGCCTTTATTGCTTCTGGAAGTCCCTCTACACCTACCGGGAATATTTCTGCCCTACCCGCATGATCTAACCCAGAAAAGAAAAGTTTTGATTCATGGGCATCCATTCCATCAAACGCTATTAATAAGGTAACAGCAAACCACGATAATCCATCCTGGTCCAACTTCACGTCGGCAACTAACTTGCTTAATTGCGCATCAAAAGTAGATTGCGCGCGTTTCGCCTCATCCAAAGCAGCTTGATCCGTGTCAGATACCATCAGCAACCCCCTCAGAGCCACTATAGGTTTCAGTGCCACTATAGTCCGATGACTCCACTAATGTTAAAGTCAAGCCGTACGCAAGATCCTTCGCGAATCCGACCCACCCCGCAGCGGTAGCTACTTGCGCTGCTGTTACACCAAATGGATAACTTGCTGTTGGGGCTGGAGGGTTCTCCAACTTTGGTCCCGGCGTCACGTCTGTTTCATTTCCGCCAATTGTCGCTCTAATAGGCCTTTCTTTAAATCGAGGCGCTAAGTTGTTTAGTTGCTCAAGTGCTTTTGCAGTCATTATAATACCACTCTCGTCAAGTTCTGCCCCTCCTGTTTCAAACCGTATAGCATGAAAGACGCCCCTCAATGAATTAACTTCTGTGGAGTCTAATCCACCCTCAATTCTTATACATGCTGGAGATTGGATCAAACCATTACCGCCAAAAACACCCATCCTAAAATCGATACCTAGAGTGATCGACACGTCCAGATTTGGGATATAAATATCTGGACCTTCATATTTTATTTTCCCAAACCCAAACCAGTCCGCTGTAGTAAAGGTGTTCAGGTAACATTCCGCCGTAGCGTAGAAGTATGAAGACGGCTTAATATTGAATGAACCACTGAAGCTTGCACCATCTGATGTACTGGACATGACTAACTTACACCTTGATCTTCATTTTTTGTTTGATTTCCGTCACTGCCAAATTAGTTTTTTTCGCCGCTAACTCCATACACGCCACTTTTAAATCCTGTGTAGCCAAAGAAGCCATGGTAGAAACAACCCTCGCGTCCATAGCCATCGCCTGATATTTTGATTTAATACCTTCCCAATCAGCTTCAAAGAAGTACATTTCATCGTCATAACTAGAGCCCATCTCAATATCCTTTGAGTATGACCAATCAAAAACCGCCCCAACTAGGTTCCACTCTGTCTCACCTCCTGTATCAAAAATAATATTGCCGCTTCCGGTGAGGTTGGCGGTTGG
>CALIMD010000016.1 GCA_938028645.1 uncultured Alphaproteobacteria bacterium | reverse complement strand
GGGCTTAGACTTAAGCTTATATTAAGAGATTTTGAGAGGTTTTAAGATAATGTCGGCCCATCGATTTGAGGATGAACGATTTTTAAGGGGAAAAGGACGCTACGTTGCAGATATTAACCGGGAAAATCAACTATATGCTAAAATAGTTAGATCGATACATGGTCATGCTAAAATCATAAATATCGATATTTTGGATGCGTTAACTGTCGATGGTGTCTGCGGTATTTATTTAGAAGATGACCTTGCAAAAGATGGCGTTGGTCCATTGCCTTGTACGACTAAATTTGTTGCCGAACAACCTCTTGTTGTTGCAGAACGATATGCTTTAGCGAGGGATAAAGTCCGTTACGTGGGAGACCCTGTAGCGCTAGTCCTCGCTGAGACGGAGATGGCTGCTCAAGAGGCTGCCGAATTGGTCTCAGTAGACTATGAGGCATTGCCAGTAGTAGTTAATCCTGTGAATTCAATGCAAGATGGCAACCCTTTAATCTGGTCTAATGCCCCAAAAAATATAGCGTATCGTTTCAAAAAAGGGGAGAAAGAATCTACCGAGGCTGCTTTTCATGGTGCTGCACATATTGTAGAACTTGATATCGAGAATAACCGCGTAATGGCTCTTCCAATAGAACCAAGGGCTGGTATAGGAGAATATGATCCGGAAAATGACGTTATGCGTCTTATCTGCACAGCTCAGGGCGTTCATGCAATACGTGAACAACTGGCTCAATCAGTATTTTCAATAGATGAGAAGAAAATTCAAATATCTGCTCCGGATGTAGGCGGAGGATTTGGTCTAAAAAACTTTCTTTTTCCTGAATGGGTTTTATTACTCTGGGCCTCTAAAAAGCAGATGAGGGCGGTGAAATGGGTAGCAGACCGCGCAGAGGATCATGCAGCCTCCCTTCATGGCAGAGACATACGAACGGTTGCTAAACTTGCCTTGGATAAGGAAGGTCGTTTTTTAGCTCTACAAGCTAACTTAACCGCTAATATGGGAGCATATTTATCGGCGGGCGGGCCCAATGCCTCAACGAATTCAGCTCCAACGGCAATGGGGGGTATATATAAAATTCCATCCATTTATATGGAATCAGTTGGAGTTTTTACAAATACTACACCAATTGATGCCTACAGAGGTGCGGGTAAGCCGGAAGCAAATTTTATAATCGAAAGGCTTATAGACACGGCGGCTTTACGCTGTAAGTTTGATCCTGTAGAACTCAGATTGTTAAATGCGATTGATGAATTTCCACATGAAACTGCTTTTGGTATGCGAATAGATACGGGCGCATTTAAGGAAAATATATTAAAAGCAAGTGAATATATTCAAAGAAATAGCTTTAAAGAGCGCAAAAATATCGCCCAGAAAAAAGGTTTGCTTCGTGGCCTTGGCGTGGGTTGTTTTCTAGAGACAGCAAGGGGGGCTCCGCAGGAGGGCGTGGGCATAAAATTTAGAGAATCGGGTAAAATCGAGATTAGTGTGGGTACAGAATCAAATGGTCAGGGGCATGAAACTACTTTTAAGCAAATAGCATCAACGCGTTTAGGAGTGCCAATTGAAGCTCTCGAATATATTCAGGCTGACACAGAGCGAGTGGCCATTGGCTTTGGTCATGGCGGGGCCAGGTCTATGCATATGGGCGCCGGAACAATGGCCTTGGCCATTGACTCGGCTATCGAGAAAGCAAGCCGAGTTGCGGCGACATTGCTTCAAACAGATATAGAAGAATTATCTTTTGATAAGGGAGCTTTTTTGACCAGCAAAGATCAGAGGTCTGTCTCAATTATCGAAGTCGCGAGTGCTGCACGTAACTCAGATTTAATGCCGGGTTTGGGAGAAAATGGTATTGATACATTCTATAAAAGAGAAGAGGCGCCATTTACATTTCCGAATGGATGTCATGCTGCAGAAGTGGAAATTGATCCGGATACAGGCTCTCTTAAACTAGTCGATTATGTTATGGTTGACGATTATGGTACACTGGTCAATTCAGCTTTAACTGAGGGGCAGCTTCATGGTGGCGTTGTTCAGGGTATTGGTCAAGCACTGGAAGAATTTGTAGCGTTTGACCCAGAATCAGGGCAATTATTATCGGGTTCACTGATGGACTATACTGCGCCAAGAGCTGCATCATTTCCTTTTTTTAAAGCCCATTTTCAAGGTGTTCCAACCGAAGCTAATTTACTTGGTGTAAAAGGAGTAGGTCAGGCCGGATGCATAGCTGCGCCGCAGGTAATAACCCATGCAGTATTAAATGCATTGCAAGATTATAATATTGACCATATTCAAATGCCAATAACCAGCCAGTCTTTATGGCGGTCCATTCAGGCCGCCTCGTAAAAGCATTCTTGATGGACTAATAAGCTCACCTATAGCATCAGAAATTGGGCCAGGGGGTGATTTACATGCCTGGCCCCTGATGATTAATCAAGTTCGAGGCCGTCCATTCCAGAATTTTTCCTAACGTTTGAAATCATCTCTCTAATTAATGGCCCGATGGCTTCTGCATCTTCTATTTGATCTATTTCAGCTCCCCTACGCCAACCTTCACAGACCGCAACTCTTCCGTTTCCAGCCTGGATCACGCGGCCAGTAATATCGTTTGCTTCGGCGCTTGATAGGTATACAATAGTTGGTGAAACCCAGCGTGGATCGCGTCTTTCGATATCTTCTTCAGTGTACTCCCTTAAGGTATCGGTCATACGGGTGTAGGCTGTTGGAGAGATAGAGTTCACCGTGACGCCAATGCGGCCAAGTTCTCTTGCAGCGATGATCGTAAATGCCGCTATACCTGCCTTTGCTGCGCCGTAATTTGTTTGCCCGACATTTCCATAAAGACCCGATGTAGAGCTTGTATTAATAATCCTCGCATTAACTTTTTCACCAGTATCTTTTGATTTCTGGCGCCAGTAAGCCGCGGCATGTCTAGACGGGGCAAAGGTGCCTTTAAGGTGTACTTGAATGACGGAGTCCCATTCGTCTTCAGTCATATTTACAAGCATCCGATCTCGCAAAATACCGGCGTTGTTCACAACAACATCTAATGTTCCAAATGTTTCCACTGCCTGATCAATCATATTTTTAGCGCCATTCCAGGAACTAACGTCATCGCCATTCACGACGGCTTCACCTCCCATCGCTTGGATCTCTTCAACCACTTGTTGAGCAGGTGATTTGTCGGTCCCTGTTCCATCGACCGCACCGCCTAAATCATTGACAATCACGCGAGCCCCATGGCGAGCTAAGCCGAGCGCGTGTTCTCTCCCAACTCCTCTTGCGGCTCCAGTTACGATAGCAACTCTTCCTTCACACAATCGGGCCATTAAATTTACTCCTTAATCAAATTAATAATAATTACAAATTATAACTGACATATTATTCTTAAAAACAAAACCTTATACCAACGAATACTTAACTAATGATCAAGTGACTTGATTTAAGTGTTATTTCTGGTTAGGACCTGAAACGTTTGATGGCTAGTAATACACAATTATAATTAATTCTAATGCCAAGTCTTGGAGCTGTTTATGACAAATGAAATCTTGGAGTGGTCAGCTGGTAAAATAGCATCTCAGATTAATACTGGT
>CALIMD010000015.1 GCA_938028645.1 uncultured Alphaproteobacteria bacterium | reverse complement strand
ACAACCAGAGGGAAACTGGACCTCAAGGGTCCCTATTTGAATGCGATCTAGCCATTTGGTCAGTATATACTCGCTCCCCCATAACAAGGGTCTCGTGTATTTATACTGACTCGGTTCCGGTTTAATTTCATTTCTAATCATTTAATTTTGATCGCCCTCGGAATTTGTATCGATGGTAGTTACGCGCACACGGGAAATTGCAGTCTTATGAGCATAAAAAGGTACTCCTTTCAACCATAGTTTTAGTGCTTCCCAATGAATACCGGCTATTATTTTAAGTGACATCATCGGATAATAAAACAGACATTTAAATAAATTTGTTCGATTGAATAGAAATTTATCTCCGATAAACGAAGCTACTAGAAAAACCCCATTTGTATCATTTTCTTTAATAATAATTTTGACGTCCTGGCTTGGGGGTAAAATCTCAAAATTATATGTCGCTTCCATATCAATAAAGGGCGATACATAATGTAATTTCTTGCATGCGTGCTGGATAAATCCAACATGATGCTTTTGGTAGGGTAAAACATAAGTGTGTCGCTCTTTAAAGGTGTTGCAAACCTCATAGAGAATAGCAACGAGACCCCTGCCTTTATCATAGCAGAAATAAACGCTCAGTGGGTTGAATACATATCCGAATATCCTCGGATAACACAATAATCTCACCTCAAGTGAATTGAACTCGATTTTAGCGTTTTTTAATTGATCTTTAACCCAGTCTTTCAACGGATACTTAGTGAGCGACCCGTGGTCTTTTTCATAAAAAGAAAAAATTCCCCACTTATTCGATGAAAACAAACGTAATGGCTGATTTAGATCATTAATTTCATCTAAGTCCAATAGTAATGAAAATACCTTATATCTCAAAAAATGCTGTTTGGGTCGCAGCCTTTTGTGGTCAACAAAACCTCGGTAAATTGCTGATCTCAAATTCATGCGGCTGCCGGATTAAAAGATTTCAGCATTATCCTGTTATTCATATCTATCGAATTCCAAGGCCGGCTCAGTCCCCCAAGTTGTTCTGCAACGGCCAAACCTGATTGTAAACCATCCTCATGGAAACCATAACCAAAGTAGCTACCGCAAAACCAAGTCCTATTTAATCCCTGAATATCCCATAAATCCTTTTGGCTTTCTAAAGCCGCGGTATTAAAATAAGGATGCGTATATTCGTGCTGAGAAATTATAGCTTCACCTTTTATCAGTTCATTAGGGTTTAAAGTTACAAATAAAGGTTTTGACTCGTCTATATTCTGTAATCTATTCATCCAATAGGTGAGGCAAATCTTTTCATTTTGATCTGCTTTTCCATTCGCAATAAAGTTCCAACTGGACCAAATTCTTTTTCGCTTTGGCATCAAACTGGGATCATTATGCAATACTGCGTGATTTTTTGTATACTTCCATGTTGAAAGTAAGTTTTTTTCCCTCAAAGAGGGATCTTCTAAAAGCAGTAAAGCTTCATCTGCGTGGGTTGCTATAACTACGTGATCAAATATCTCTATTTCGTTGTTGTGAGTTTTTATCTCCACACCATCACTTTTCCGAGAGATCCCTGCAACTTTTTCAAATCGAATGTTGTGTTTATAACTCTCCGTTAATAGCCGAACGTATTCCTTACTGCCTCCTTTGACGGTTCTCCATACTGGCCTATTGGTAATATTTAATAATCCGTGGCTTAAAAAAAATCTTATAAAGGCATTCACGGGATAATTTTTCATCTCCTCAACGGTAGTTGACCAAATCGCGGCACCCATCGGAATGAGGTGATCATTGATGAAACTTTCACTGTAATCATAGTTCTCCAAAAAAGCGCCAATGGTGTAGGCATTATCGGAGTTGGAGCAAAGAAAGCCCGGAGCTTCACGATAGAAACGTTGAATATCCCGCAGCATTCTCCAGAAACGTGGGCGAAAAATATTTCTTCTTTGCCCCACTAGACCATTTAAATTGGTTCCTGAATATTCAAAGTCCCCATTTTGCAAAGAAGCTGAAAAAGACATTTCACTTGCCAATGTTTGAACGTTTAAATTATTGAATAGGGCGGTTAGGTTTGGATAAGTTTGCTCATTGTAAACAATAAAACCGGTGTCAACAGGAATCCGGTCACCATTTTGATAAGCAGTGACAGTATTTGAATGGCCCCCGATGTAGTCGTTTTGTTCGAATACTGTCACTTTATGTGCCTTGGCCAATAGCCAGGCGCTGGACATGCCGCTGATTCCGGTCCCAACGACAGCGATTTTGAGAGGTTTTGTTTCAGAAAAACGGCCCTTCATAAAAATTGATACCTTCTCAATAGGATTGGTACGTTAAAGAGCCGCATCTTATAAACAGATTTCGCATAGTATCAAACGTTATAAATCTCAGAAAGAGGCACCATATTATTTTGTGATCCAAAATCGCACCTCCACCGTAACTACAATATGTACACAGATATATTGACTTCAACTGGATCCACTCCTATCAACGCATTATCTGCCATATGCGCAGAAAGCGGCAACGCGGTAACTTCCGAACAGCGAACAGAGAGTTCAGGCCAGATAGATGCACGGATACCAATGGTAAAGAGTGGGAACTCCAGCTCAGACACAGAGCATCTCAACGGGCTATTAAAAAAGATTGCTGTTAGCCAAGACAAAGAAGCTTTCAAGGAATTATTCACACACTTTGCGCCCCGCATAAAGGGCTTTTTTCAAGGTCAAGGGTCATCTTCGGATAAGGCAGACGAGGTAGTACAAGAGGCAATGGTCAACGTCTGGAGAAAATCACACTTATTTGATCCGACGAAGGCAAAAGCGTCTACATGGATTTTTACGATTGCAAGAAACGCTAGAATAGATTTGCTAAGAAAAGAAAACAGACCGGAGCCCGACTTCACTGACCCATCTTTTTTCACAGACAGCGAACCGCAACCTGATGAAATATACGAGAGGGATGATGAGGCGCAGAGGCTTCAGGGGGTGTTAGCTCAGTTACCAGAGGAACAGTCAAAGGTTTTGCGTTTAGCTTTTTTTGAGCAAAAAGCGCATGCTGAAATAGCTGAGGAATTAGAGCTGCCTCTTGGAACAGTTAAATCAAGAAT
>CALIMD010000014.1 GCA_938028645.1 uncultured Alphaproteobacteria bacterium | reverse complement strand
AAAAAAATGCTTTTTTTATTCTGATTACCACCCTAAGGCCTTTCATAAATCTCAAAACATCTCATATACTAAGGGTAGTACATTTGTTAAATGAAAGATGTTTATGGGCGAAGACAATAATAATAACGTTGATGGTAACTCAAAAAACGACACTGGAGTTATCGAAAAGACAAAACAAAAAACCAAAAAACCGTCAATGTATAAAGTGGTAATGTTGAATGATGATTACACACCCATGGAATTTGTAATCCATGTGCTAGAACGGTTTTTCTCAAAAACAAGAGATGAGGCAACTAACATAATGCTACATGTTCATCAAAAGGGTGCTGGAGTTTGTGGTGTATTTAGTTTTGAAATAGCAGAAACTAAGGTGGTTCAAGTCATGGACTGTGCCCGCGAAAATCAGCATCCTCTTCAATGTACCATAGAAAAGGCATAGATAATGCTGTCTAAAAATTTGGAAGATGCACTGCATCGGGCACTCGATTATGCCAACGAACAAAAACATGAGTTCGCCACATTGGAACACCTTCTACTTGCTCTAACTGATGATGAAGATGCCCGGAAATTGTTGTCAGCCTGCGACGTAAAAATCGATGTACTGTCTGGAGCTTTACACAAATATATCAAGGAGGACCTCGCACACCTAATTGACTTAAGCGAAGCAGAAGCGAAACCGACAGCTGGGTTCCAACGTGTCATTCAACGGTCCATTATTCACGTTCAATCTTCTGGCCGAGCTGAGGTGAATGGGGCTAATATTATTGTAGCACTTTTTTCCGAACGTGAAAGCCATGCTGTTTTTTTTCTACGTGAACAAGATATGTCGCGGTTCGATGCTGTAAATTTTATATCGCATGGAATCGAAAAAAGGGTCTCTAATTCCGACGCAAGCCCAAATGTGAGTAGTGAAAGTGACGAAGAGGGAAACCACGGCAACAAGAGTGGTAGCGAGGCCCTCGATGCTTACTGTGTTGATCTTAATGCAAAGTCTAACTCAGGGCATATAGATCCATTGATTGGTCGAAGCTTTGAGGTTGAAAGAACTATCCAGATATTATGTCGCCGAACTAAGAATAATCCACTTTATGTGGGGGATCCAGGGGTTGGGAAAACTGCTATCGCAGAAGGTTTGGCAAAAAGAATTACCGAAAAAAATGTCCCAGATGTTCTGGCTGACACGACCATATATTCTCTCGACATGGGTTCTCTTCTAGCTGGAACGCGTTACCGAGGGGACTTTGAAGAGAGATTGAAAGCTGTAATCGCTGAGATTGAAAAGAAGGCGGAAGCAATTTTGTTTATCGATGAGATCCATACTATTATCGGAGCAGGTGCTACTTCTGGCGGAGCAATGGATGCTTCAAATTTGCTAAAACCTGCTCTCCAAGGTGGCCGATTAAGGTGCATAGGATCTACCACGTATAAGGAGTATCGAGGTCACTTTGAGAAGGATAGGGCTCTGGTCCGTAGATTTCAAAAAATTGACGTTAATGAACCATCATTAGAAGACAGCGTTAAAATCCTTCGCGGTTTAAAACCTTATTATGAGGAACATCACAAAGTCAGATACACATTTGACGCTTTGAAATGTGCAGTCGACTTATCTGCACGATATATAGGTGACAGAAAGCTTCCAGATAAAGCTATCGATGTCATAGATGAAGTTGGAGCATCTCAGATGCTGTTGCCGTTATCCAAAAGAAAAAAAACAATTACAGTGAAAGATGTCGAAAGTGTCGTGGCTAAGATTGCGAGGATACCTCCCAAAAGTGTTTCCACGGATGACAAGGCAACCTTATTAAATCTTGAACAAGATTTAAAGCGGGTAGTCTTTGGACAAGGCGCCGCCATACAGGCACTATCCAGTGCCATAAAGCTATCGAGGGCGGGCTTAAGGGAGCCGGAAAAACCGATCGGAAGCTATTTATTTTCCGGACCCACCGGTGTTGGGAAAACAGAAGTCGCGAGGCAATTATCAATCACACTTGGTGTTGAACTTGTACGTTTCGATATGTCAGAATACATGGAGCGGCATAGTGTATCAAGATTGATTGGAGCCCCTCCAGGTTATGTCGGATTTGATCAAGGCGGATTGCTAACAGACTCCATTGATCAGCATCCCCACTGCGTTTTATTGCTAGATGAAATTGAAAAAGCCCATCCTGACTTATTTAATATACTTTTGCAGGTTATGGATCATGGGAAATTGACGGACCATAACGGAAAAAATATTGATTTTCGCAATGTAATACTAATCATGACGACAAACGCAGGGGCAGCCGATCTGGCAAAGGAAGCCATTGGGTTTGCTAGAACCGAAAGGACAGGCGAAGATACTGAAGCAATCAATAGAATGTTTTCTCCTGAATTTAGGAACCGGCTAGATGCGACTATTGCTTTCTCGAGTTTATCACCGGAAATTATCTCTCGCGTAGTAGAGAAATTTATCATGCAGCTAGAAGTCCAGCTGGAGGATAGAAATGTTACAATAGAAATAAATGAAAGTGCGCGTAAGTGGATTGGCACGAAAGGCTATGATAAAAATTATGGGGCACGGCCATTATCTAGAATCGTTCAAGAACACATTAAAAAACCCTTGGCCGAGGAATTATTGTTTGGGCGATTATCTGGCGGCGGCATAGTTAAAATAGGTGTGCAGAAAAACGAGCTCATTTTTGATTATGAGCCAGCCGATGCGTCAACCAAAAAAAACTCTCTTGATAATGCAGGAACAAAACCAAATATCAATAATAAAAAAGTTAAAGCGCGCTAGGTGTTTCGAGCTAAAGTCATACCTAGATGTTTATCTTTAATTTA
>CALIMD010000013.1 GCA_938028645.1 uncultured Alphaproteobacteria bacterium | reverse complement strand
AAAGTAAAAGGCATTCATCTCTATCATGGAGGTATCTCAAATTGTTCAATGCGGGTAAGGATGACTTTAATAGAAAAAGGTTTGGATTGGACTAGTCACCATATTGATCTAAAAAAGAAAGAAAACATAACGGATGAGTATTTTAACATCAATCCAAATGGCTTAGTTCCAACTTTAATCGATAATGGTGTAATTCATATAGAGTCTAATGAAATAATTGATTACATTGATAATGAGTATCCTGTTCCCTCATTGCGCGTTAAAGAGTCTGAAACTGAGATGTTGGAATGGTTAAAACTAGCGGGCTCAATTCACGTTCCAGCGGTAAAACCTTATGTTTACGCAACTATGATTCAGAAGAAAGTGAAAAAGACTTCTGAAGAAGAGAAGAAATATAATGCACTCCAAAAAAACAAGGAGTTAAAAGATTTTCATTCCAAACATTCAGGAAGCAATGCTTTTGGAGATAAAGATATTGCTAAATCAATTGAGATTTTAGATCAGTGTTTCTTAAAGTTGGACGATAAGTTGGAAAACAACAAATGGATTATGGGAGATCAATTTTCTTTAGCTGACATTTCTTGGATTCCTTTGCATTTTGTACTTATTGGATGCGGATATCCATTTGAAAGATATAAAAATATTTCTAGGTGGGCTGATGAGTGCAGTAAGAAGCGAAGTTATAAAGAAGGGATAATAAAGTGGTGCCCTGATTTTTCAAAAGTTTAGAAATATGAATTTATTTACTAGAAAAGCTGAAATTGGAGATATTCAATGAATAAAAAGGCTGACGTAAACACATTTAAGCAATTCATTGGAGGAAAATGGGTAGAAGGGGAGAACGGAGAAGTCTTCGAAATACAAAATCCTATTGACGACAGCTTATATGCTTTTGGAGCTAAAGGAACAAAAAATGATATTAAAAAAGCCATAAAAGAAGCTAAATCAGCTTTTATCGGGTATAAAGAAACTTTACCTATGGACCGGGAGCGAATGCTTCTCCGGGTTGCAGAGCTCATGGAAGAGCGTAAATCTGATTTGATAGACTGTTTGATTGATGAAATAGGGTCGCCAATACAAAAAGCTATGTTTGAATTCTCAAAAGGTTTGACTATGGTTCGAGCAGCTGCAGGAATGTGTCGTAATGTTCGTGGGGAAACAATCCCATCAGATGCTCCAGAAAAATTCTCAATGTCTATCAGAGAACCTTTAGGTGTTGTTGCAGTTATTACTCCCTTTAACGTGCCGTTAATTAAAACCACTAGATTGGTTTGCAATGCTATCGCATTGGGAAATACCGTGGTTCATTTACCTTCAGAGATGGCGCCTCATTTGACCATTATTTTTGCGGAGATTATTGAATCTGCTGGGTTTCCAGCTGGTTCTTATAACGTTGTAACTGGGCTTGGGCATGAAATTGGTGATGAGCTTACTGGTGATAAAGATATTGATTTTGTTTCTTTTACTGGTTCTTCAGTCGTTGGCCAACACATTAATGAAATTTGCGCAAAGAATAAAACGCCTAATACTTTGGAACTTGGTGGAAAAAGTCCTACCGTAATATTAGCGGACGCTGATCTTGAAAAAACGGTTCCGTTGGCGGCAAGATCAATTTTTATGTTTGCTGGGCAGGCTTGTATAGGTTCAAGTAGGTTTTATGTCGAACGGCCAATTTATGAGGAATTTGTAAAACGGTTTTCACAAGTGGCTTCAAAAGTCGGAATGGGTGATCTACGCGATCCAAATACAGTAATTGCACCAATAATTTCGGAAAGGCAAAGGAATAGAATTAAAGAGCACATTGCAGATGCCGTAGCGAAGGGAGCAACTATTGTTGTTGGGGGAGAATGGGATGGAAACAGATGTAAGCCAACCCTTTTAACCAACGTAACGGAAGAAATGACAGTGTGTAAAACTGAGACCTTTGGGCCAGTTACATCTATTTACCCAATTGATAGCTATGAAGAAGGGTTGAAGCGGGCCAATGATACAGAATATGGATTATCTTCAGCAATCTTTACCAAAGATATAGGTCGGGCATTTCATTTTGCTCGTAATATTGAAGCTGGTATGTGTCACATAAATGGCCCAACTATTCATGATGAAGCGCATGTTCCTTTTGGTGGAAACGGTGAGAGTGGAGTTGGAAGAGAAGGAACTGATGCTGATATGGAAGCTATGACTGAACTTAAATGGGTGACGGTACAGTTATGACTTTTACTCTTTATCATCATGGTTCTTCTGTTTGTGCCGCGAAGGTCCGCTTAGCAATGGCAGAAAAAGATCTGAACTGGGATGGAGTCTATATTGATATATTGAAAGGGGAGCAATTTGATCCTGCGTATCTTCAGCTCAATCCGAAAGGAGTTGTTCCAACTCTTGTACATGATGAAATAGTAATTCCTGACTCAACTGTCATTATTGAGTATCTTGACCAACTTGAGCCTGGAACAAGTGTTCATCCAAATGATCCTTGGGAGCGTGCACAGTCAAGATACTGGACTAAAGCAGTGGATGAAGACCTGCATCCAGCTTGTGGAGCGGTCACCTTTGTTTGTTCTCACAGGCATACTGTTTTAAATAACTTAGGACCAGATGGGGTAAAAAAATTCTTGGCTTCTACGCCAACATTTTCAGTTACATCTAATTGGAAAGATCAAAAAGATTCATTCGTTAGATATGGATTTGAAGCCCCAGGAGCATCAGAAAAAATTATTCTATACGACAGTTATCTTCAGAAAATGAATGAAACCTTAAAAGGAGGTAATAGTTGGCTAGTTGGAGATAAGTTTATGATTGCTGATATTGCAATGACACCCTACGTCAATCGTCTTGCTATGATGTCGATGAGAGGCTTATGGGAAAATGGGCGCCTACCATATTTGGAAAATTGGTTCTCTCGCATTGAAGCGCTTCCAAATTTCAAGAAGTCTTTAATCGACTGGGTACCTGAAGACCTAAAGCGGGATTTACGTGAGAATGGGGCAAAAAGTTGGCCTGAGGTTGCTAAGATTCTAGAAATTTCAATTTGATAAAGGAGAGTACGATGGGTCGTTTAACTGGAAAAACTGCTATTATAACTGGTGCTGCGCGAGGTATCGGAGCTATTATGGCTAAAAAGATGGCACAAGAAGGTGCCAATCTAGTGGTCACAGATGTTCTTGATATTGAAAATACAGTGAGCAAAATAAAAGCAGATGGTGGAAATGCTATCGGTTTGAATGTCAATGTTACGTCAGATGATGATCTTTTAAGTATGGTAGAAACTACTGAGAAAGAATTTGGTAGTTTAAACATTTTAATTAACAATGCTTCGATATTTGCGGCTCTTCAACCAAAACCATTTTTACAAATAGATAATGATGAATTTGATAAAGTTATGACTGTAAATGTTCGGGGCGTGCACCAGGCAACAAAAGTGGCTGTACCGGCGATGATTCGAGCAGGAGGAGGTAAAATAGTAAATATTGCATCGGGAACATTTTATTATGGTCCACCAGGGTTGTCTCATTATACGGCGTCCAAAGGTGCGGTAATCGCTCTTACGCGAAGCCACGCTCGAGAGCTTGGGGACAAAAATATACAGATAAACGCGATTGCACCCGGTCTTACCGAAAGTGAAGCTTTACAAGGGCATACTGGATTTGACCCAGCACGTGCACCAACCATTCAATCTAGATCTATAAAGCGAGCGATGATGCCTGAAGATTTGTTAGGGTCACTAATGTACCTGATTACGTCTGATAGCGACTTCGTGACAGGCCAAACTTTGAATGTAGATGGTGGTAAAGTGAACTTGTAACCCAATTATCTTGCCATAAATGACACAAGAAAATGAGCTTCAAGTAGAAACTTAAATAGATATAAATTTACAATCAAAATTAAAGGCTTTCTTGGAAAAATATATATGACTGGAATTAGTGAAGATATAATTGGTAAAAGTGAATTACCACCTTTTTTTAAGCTTATTAATCCAAATACTGTGGGTATTGATGGACCAGAGAATAGAAAAGGTGATGCTTTGCGTACTTGGGTTCGTTCACTCTCGGGCTTTCAGAAAGAAGCACTTGTATGTTCAGCAAAAACAGGGAGCACTTGGCGACTAGTCTCAGATGAGGGGCCATATTTGAACGGCAACGACTCTGCACCCTGCCCATTAGCATTTTTGTCAGCTGGAATGGTTGCGAGCTTTATGAACGAAATATTGGCTCTAGCAAAAGAACGTGAGATCCAAATTCGAAAACTAAAATTGATACTAGATAATTATTATACAATGAAAGGTTCTATGCTACGGCGAACGATGGTTGGCGGTGCAGAAAATGTTGAATTGCAAGTAGAGATTGATTGTGATCTTGATGCTAGCGTTCTTCATGATTTTCTTATAGCAGCTACTTTTGCCTCACCATTAAATGGTTTAATGCGAGGACAACTAGAAAGCCTATTTAAGCTGAGTAAAAATGGTGTTGAATTACCGACGCTAAAAGCGAAGGAATTAAAAGCGTCAATCTTTTCAGACCCGGGATCAGATTTCAATAAATCCAAGCCTGAAAAAAATGATTTGGGTTTAGTGAGACCTATTGGATTGACTCCAAAGAAAACTGTGAACAAAGGTACTAAAACAGGAGGATCTTCATTAATGGACGAGCAAGATCGTCGATTAAACATTGGTGCTATAGCAGAGTTGAGAGAAGATGGGATTAAGGAAATTCAGCAGATGCAATATTCCCCTCATGGGACGTCTTTTGGTTTTCTATCTTCTGAAGATGGTCGTGCTCCAGATGCAAATTCATTAGTATCTGCTGGGATTGGGTTTTGCTTTATGACTCAGTTTGGCCGATTTGTTTCAATGTTAAATCTCGATTTGCCAGATTATAGGATAGTACAAGATTCTCATTTTTCACTTGGTGGGGCGAGTGGAAGTACTGGAAAGCCAGGAGAGGCTGATCCGATTGAAACCCACGTTTACTTGCAGACATCTGAGAGTGATAAGGTGGCGCAAGAGATGCTTGATATAAGCGAACAAACTTGTTTCCTGCACGCATTTTGTAGAACTGATCTTAAAACAAAATTAAAAATCTCTCGACTATAAGAGTTATATTTTTCAGGAATTATTGCTTTTAAGTAGTCTAATTTTTTAATCATCTTAAGATACCTAATATTTTGATAACTCTAAGTTAAGCACTTCCCCCAACTGTCAGCCCAGTTATGTACAGTGATGGTTGTCCAACCCCGACGGGCACCCATTGACCTTGCTTTCCGCAGTTTCCCATTCCTGGATCCATTGACATATCATTTCCTATGCCTTGAATTTTTTTAAGTGCAGTTGCGCCATCTCCGATTAATGTTGCTCCTTTTATTGGGTTGCCAATTTCACCGTTTTTTACAAGGTAAGCTTCTGTGCAACTAAAAACGAATTTTCCACTTGTAATATCTACTTGCCCACCACCAAATCCAACTGCCCAGATTCCATCCTTCAAATCTCCAAGTAATGATTTAGGGCTGTTAGTTCCGCCGAGCATAAACGTATTTGTCATGCGAGGCATTGGCGCATGCGCATAGCTTTCACGCCTTCCATTTCCGGTCGGTTTTACGTTCATCAATCGAGCATTTTGGCGATCCTGCATGTAAGAAACTAATTTACCATCTTCAATCAAAATGTTTCTTGCTGATGGCGTTCCTTCATCATCAAATGTGATTGATCCTCGTCGATCTTTTAAAGTTCCATCATCTAAAACAGTTACACCTTTTGCAGCAATTTGTTTATTCATTAGATTGGAAAAAGCAGACGAGCCTTTTCTGTTAAAGTCACCTTCCAAGCCATGTCCAATTGCCTCATGCAACAAAATGCCTGGCCAACCTGGACCTAAGACAATATCCATTACTCCTGCTGGAGCTGGAACTGCTTCCAAATTTACTAGAGCAATACGAAGAGCCTCTTCTGCAGTTTTTTGCCAGTGTTTTTTTTCAAGAAGTGGGCGAATACTGGATCGGCCACCACCACCAGCAGTACCTGTTTCTCGTCGCCCTTCGTGTTCGACGATGATAGAAATATTGAGCCTAGTCATTGGCCTGGTATCTCTTACTGAAAACCCTTCTGGTCTTAGAATCTCAATTTCTTGTGTTGATGAAGCGAGAGAAATACTAACCTGAAATACTCTTTCATCCATCTGCCGTACAAATTCATTTATTTCCTTTAGTATTTCCACTTTTATTCCAAAACTCTCTTCTGAAACTGGATCAATTTCCTTATATCGATGAGTGTTTGTTTTACTTGGTGATATAGCTAATGTGCCTCCACCGCCAGATGAAGCGATTTTAGCGCTTTTAGTTGCTCTTAATAAAGATTTTTCAGATATTTCAGTAGAGTGTGCATATCCCATAGTTTCGCCCAGTACGGTTCTAACTCCAAAGCCTTCTGCAGCATTAAAACTTGCATTTTTTAACTTATTATTATCAAAAATAAGAGTTTCATTACTACTGCGTTCAAAATATAATTCTCCATCATCTGCCCCATTTGTAAGGTCTTTAAGGGCGGTTAAAGCCTTTGACTGATCGATATAGGTCTCAAAGGGTCTAAAAGGTGCGACATTTTCGTTTGAAGGGCTTGTCATACTAAAAAATACTCCATTTATTAAAGTAAGTTGTTGAAAGCGTCGCAATGCCGCAAAAGTTAAACTTGTTATTGCTGCAATAATATGGTTTCTCGCCAACATCAAATGGTTCTTTTAAGAACTTAGAGAGTATATTAAAATGACCTCATAGGCAGGTCTTGGGAACAAAAAGATATGCGATTATTTACTATTTCTAAACTTTTGCTGATTTTCCTCAGTATTTTTTCTTCAGCGAATGCGGAAACGATCAAAACGATTGGAAAACCGTTACCTGAAGGGATGGGTTTTCAACCAGCCGTCACAGAGTTGATGCGGGATATAATTTGGTTGGATGGTATGGTGAATATCATAATAATTGCGATTAGTTTGTTTGTGACAATTTTATTGCTTTGGGTAGCCTTTAGATACAATAAGAAAAGAAATCCTGAACCAGCTACATTCACTCATCATTCTACAATTGAGGTGCTTTGGACGGTCATTCCCATTATTATTTTATTATTTATTGGGGCATTTTCTGTTCCTATCTTATTTAAGCAACAGGAGATACCGGTTGCTGATGTAACAATTAAGGCCACTGGAAACCAATGGTATTGGACTCATGAATACCCTGAGCACGAATTTGGATTCGACGGCTTCTTACTTCAGAGAGAAGAACTTGCGGAGTACGGTTATAGTCCTGATGAATATTTGTTGGCGACAGATACTAAGGTAGTGATACCAACTGGAAAAAACATTGTTGTGAGAGTGACTGGAGCTGATGTTATACACGCCTGGACAATCCCAGCATTTGGGGTGAAGCAAGATGCTGTTCCTGGAAGGATAGCGGAACTATGGTTTAATGTAGATGAGGGTCAAGAAGGTATTTACTTTGGCCAGTGCTCAGAATTGTGCGGAAAAGATCATGCATATATGCCGATAACTGTTCAAGCGGTAACCATGGCAGAATATGAAGAGTGGCTGGATGCTGCAATTGAAGAATATGCTGGAAAGCCACGATTACTAAACATTGCTTCGAAGTAAAAACGGGCTAAATCGAAGTTAAAGATTTGATAGAGGGTTGATATTGACAGACGCATCTTTAAATGCTGGCAGCTATGATATTCCAAACCAGACCGAGTTTGATGATTATTTTGCTTTACTAAAGCCTCGGGTGATGTCTTTGGTCGTTTTTACAGCATCTGTAGGTATGTTAGCTGCTCCTGTTGGAGTGCATCCAATAATAGCTTTTGCCTCCATTCTATTTATAGCAATTGGTGCTGGAGCCTCTGGCGCACTAAATATGTGGTGGGATGCCGATATTGATGCAGTTATGAAAAGAACTGCTGGTCGGCCAATACCAAGTGGAAAAATATCGCCCCATGAAGCAAGAAATCTTGGCTTATGGTTATCTGCTTTTTCCGTTGGCATGCTTGCAATCACAGCGAATTTTTTATCAGCTGGCTTATTAGCCTTCACGATCTTTTTTTATGCAGTAATTTATACAATGTGGCTAAAAAGATGGACACCTCAGAATATTGTTATAGGTGGAGCTGCGGGAGCATTTCCCCCGATGATCGGCTGGGTTGCAGCAACTGGTGGTATTTCGGTAGAGGCAGTGCTGATGTTTTTCCTAATATTTATGTGGAC
>CALIMD010000012.1 GCA_938028645.1 uncultured Alphaproteobacteria bacterium | reverse complement strand
TTTTAAAAAAGCAAGCCGTTGTAGCAAGGGGTAAGGTTTTATAAGATTTGTATTATACTCAAATATATTATTGCTCCAATTGATTAAGGAACACTCAGATGCTCAATGACAATAAATGGAGAAACCCAGCAGCAATTGTGGAATGTGAATGGTTGTTTAACCGACTTGGAGATGAGAATATAAGAATTTTTGATTGTACCACATACTTGCATTACACGGATGACCATCCTTCAAAGCCATACGATGTTGAGAGTGGCTTTTCTGATTATAAAAAAAATAGTATCCCCGGGGCAGCATTCATAGATGTTTAAAATGATCTTTCTGACCAGAATAGCATTTACAGTTTAACTTTGCCCAACTTTCAAAGGTTGGGAGAAAGTATTAAACAATTGGGGATCGGCGATCCCTATCATGTAATTTTATATGCAAGAAATGGTATGCAGTGGGCTACCCGGGTCTGGTATCTGCTCCATGCTCTAGGGTATGAGAATGTAAGTATTTTGAATGGAGGGTTTAATGAATGGGCCAGACTTAATTTTCCAATAGAACCAGGTAGGAAAACATATGCACCAGCAGAATTCGATCTGAAAACCAAAGATGCGATGTTTGTCGATAAAAATGATATTCTGAAAGCAATTAATGATAATAAAACTATAATAATAAATTCTTTAACCGAAGACATTCACCTTGGCCAAAGTCGACGTTACGGAAGGCCAGGAAGAATACCCAAGAGTATCAATATCCCATTTCACACTCTGGTAGATCAAGGAACTGGTAAGTTCAAAAAACCAGAAGATGCATATGACATTTTCACATCTCATGGCGTGACTTTAGATAAAGAAGTTATTAATTACTGCGGTGGAGGAATTGCCGCCACTCTTGATGCATTCATTTTATATCAGTTAGGTTTTGATTTGTTTAGCGTATATGACAACTCTATGAGTGAGTGGGCAATGGACGAAAGTTTGCCCATTGAAACTGGATAGTCATTCAGCACCTTTTATAATAAACTTATCTTATAAATTGTTTGACGAAATCGGTTCCAAGGCCAACCTCTTCAAAATGGTTTCGCGCTGCTTTGACCCTGTCAAAGACGTCTGTTGATCCAATTGTTTTCCCATTCTCATCACAATATAATAACGCGCCCGTATTGTGAAAAAGGGTTTTCATTGTATCTCCCTCATCCACTACTAATGTATGCACATCTCCGGGCGGTTCGTATAAATAGCTGCCGGCAGTCGCCACCCAATCGCGCTCGAGATAACGCCACTTTCCTTCAATTACAAATCCATGGACAGGAGCTGGGTGCCGGTGACGCGAGACAACACCAGCTTTAGTAACTTTAGTGATATGAACCCAATACCCCTGGCTTACATTGAGGCACAGTGGTCGCGACCAGCGTCCAGGTCCATTTGGGACCCAAAGACGTTCGTCATCAGGCGTCAATCCATCCTTCCAAAATAATTCATCAGTCATATCTTGCGGTATGAGTGGAGAGTATTTTTTTCCCGTGGCATCTAGCATTTATATTTACCTATACTTTTTGTGCTCAATTTGTTTAACAAAAATAACTAACAGACCTATCTTTAAATATTTTAAACGCATGATTTTAATATCTAAGTGATTTCAGAACTATCAAAACAGGCCTCAAATGACAAATGCTTCAATAGGCAAAACTTTTGATTTTAATACCATAGGACAGGATTTTATTAAAGATCCATTCCCAACTTGCAAAGCTCTGAGGGAATACAGTCCAATGCATCGTAATTCAGACGGGTCTCTTTTTTTAACCCGTTACTCAGATGTGCTAAGGGTCTACAGGGACCCATTAATGAGTTCGGATAAAAAAATAGCGTTTGGAAAAAAATTTGGAGAAACGCCATTATATAAACATCACACGACCAGCCTTGTGTTCAATGATCCACCTTATCATACCGTTGTTCGTAAACTATTATCGGCTGGTTTCACTCCAAGAAAACTGGCTGAAATGGAGCCATTAATTATAAAAATAGTTAATGGACTATTAGATCGATTAGAGGACCTTTCGGAATTTGATTTAGTTAAAGAATATGCGATGGCATTACCAACCGAAATAATCTCCTTCATGCTTGGTATTCCTGTCGAGCACAGGCACAAGTTACGTCAATATTCTTTGAATATATTGGGAGCATTAGACCCAGTGGTGTCTCAGGAACGACTTGATGAGGGTAATTTTTCTGTGGAAGAATTCGGAGAAGTATTGTTTCAAATTATCGACCGCCGGCGCAGTGAGCAAACTCCCAAAAGCGATGGTGAGATTCTAATGTCGTTAATTTTAGGTGATGTAAATGGACGACGATTAACAAATACGGAACTCATACAAAATTGTATTTTTTTATTAAATGCCGGCCACGAAACAACGACGAGTATGGTTGCGAATTCGATGCATATGTTATTTTCTGCCCCTGACCAACTCAACCTTTTAAAAGAGGACCCAGATCTTATAACTACGGCAATTGAGGAAGGTTTACGATACGAAAGTCCGTTGCAAGTTGGCAATCGTGTCACAACTGGAGAAGTGGAGATAGGTGGAGAATTACTACCGACAGGAACTTATATTCACACCTCTATAGCTGGTGCAAACCGAGATCCCGCCGAATTTAATAAACCAGAAGAGATTGATATTACCCGTAAACCAAATCGGCATATAGCTTTTGCTATGGGCCACCATGTTTGTTTAGGTGCCACATTAGCGCGGATGGAAGGTAGAATAGCTATAGGGGAGCTTGTAAAACGTTTTCCAAAGATACAACAAACAGGCCCAGCGATAAGTATGGGGCTAGCGCGTTTTCGAGGATTTAATAATATGCCTGTAAAAATATGAATCGAGTATAGAAAGTAGAATGAAAAAGTGAGAATGGGTTTTTAGTTAAATGG
>CALIMD010000011.1 GCA_938028645.1 uncultured Alphaproteobacteria bacterium | reverse complement strand
CTCGGTAAAACGGATGACCTTTTTTCAAAAGAGTTTCAAACGTCCATATTACGTCCTCTGGAGTAACTGGTTTTCCATCATGCCACCGTGCTTCTGAATTGAGATTGAAAGTAACCCAGGACCGGTCCTCTGGAACGACGACACTCTCAGCTAACAATCCATAATTTGTGAATGCCTCATCCGATGACCCCACCATGAGCGAGTCATAAATAAGACCTATACCCGCAGCTGGGATGCCCTTCAAAATAAAAGCATTAAAACTATCAAATGTACCCGTCGCCTCATTTACAACTGCTCCACCTTTTGGTGCGTTTGGATTTACATACTCGAAATGCTGAAAATTTCTAAGGTATTTTGGTGCCCCGTGCATTGCTATCGCATGACGAGGGGTTGGCTCATTAGCAAACGTTTTGGTCTCGTGTAAGAAAGATAAACACATTAAAAGGCAGCAAAATCTGTTTATTTGGTAAATGCCAACCATCAAACAACGGATCCTTTTTAACTAGTCACAGAAGTAGACGTGTAAACTAAAACCTAATTTTCAATTAGTTAGTCGTATAATGGATAAAGTCCATACAACTTTTACGGTAATTTGTTAACCATCGTTTAGAATATCTATTACCTGGGCGTGCAGTTTCTTATCTCCGGCTGCTATTATTTTGTCGGTCGTTCCAATACCCAGTGCACCGCCTTGCCAATCTGTTGCAATACCACCCGCCGCTTTAATAAGCGCCGCGGGTGCCAGATAGTCATAGTCAGATAGTTGTGCTTCTATGACTAAGTCAATAGAACCAAGAGCGAGCATTCCATATAGATAGCAATCTCCGCCATAAATTGGTAAATTTATTTTATCATGCAAACGTTGCAAGCGCTCCATATCTCCACCAGCAAACATTTTTGGACTGGTTGAACCAGACGTAGCATCACAAAGATTAAGTCCAGTACGAGTTTGGAGCGATCGTCCATTAAGGGTGGCAGGCAATTTATCTCCACCTATCCAGCGTTCCCCTGTAGCGGGAATATCAATAATTCCCAAAATAGGTGTCCCCTCCCTTAAAAGAGCTATTAGCGTCCCAAATAAAGGGGAACCGCTGATGAATGCCTTAGTTCCATCTATCGGATCTATAGACCAGATATATTCGGCATCCATTTTTTCATGGCCGAATTCCTCTCCCGCTATTCCATGATCAGGATATTCGGATTCTATCATTTCACGGATTGTGGCCTCTGCTCGACGGTCGGCAATCGTTACTGGGCTAGCATCGGCTTTGGTGTAAACTTCTGGACCCTGACGCCAATAGTTGAGAATTAATTTGCCACTTGCATCCACCAAGCTTTCGCCAAACCGAGTAAATACATCAATTGAGTCTTTCATTATAATTCGCCGAAGTAACTTTCACTTGTAATTATCCACCAGAGGATTCTTTTTCTATTTCCTCAGCAGTTGGAAGCATAGCAGGACTGTCGCTTAAGGTCCTCAAGTACGCAATCACAGCCGCTCTATCGCCAACTTTCTTTAACCCGGCAAATCCCATTTTAGTTCCAGGCATATATTCCTTTGGCTTTTTCAAAAAACCATTGAGGGCACTGTAATCCCAAGACGCCGCTCCTTCGAAAGCCTTCAATGCAGACGAGTAGTTGAAACCATCTTTGGCACCCAATTTCGCATTTAATATCTGGTACAGGTTCGGTCCAACCTTATTTTTCCCGCCACTGTTAACCGAGTGACAAGCTGCACACTTTTTGAATACCTTTTGTCCCGCAACAGGATCAGCTGAGGCTATTAGTGCTAAAACCGGCTCATTCTTCGGGCTTGCGGGCGTTGCTGCAACCGACGCAGTACCCGCAGATTCAACATTAACGACGTACGCATTCTTTTCTAACGGTTTGGGATCAACAAGAACATCAGCAATCTTACCCGCAGCCATGGCAACCAACCCGGCACATAGAACACCAGCCGCTATTTTGTTCATTTCTAAAGATGCCATTATCTCGTCCCCGCTCAACAATAATAATGTATTTGTCAGCCAATCTGATGAGCACTTTTAACGCTTTCCAATCGCCGTGTCCAATACCCAATAGCCTTTTCATGACCAATATAGTGTTATAATTATATTTTCCCAACGGCTAATAAGGCTATTAATGTAAATTATTACAAACTTTTTAATAAAACTCTTCGCTGGATAAATAAGTTTTCATAAAAGGCTAGAGAATATGCATTTACCCAAGAACCCTATTATTCTTATTCCCGCGAGAATGAGCTCAGTGCGACTGCCAAACAAGCCTTTAGCGATTATAAATGGCGACCCTATGATTGTGCATGTCTGGCGAAGAGCTGTAGAGGCCAATTTGGGTAGGGTAGTCGTTGCATGCGGGGAAGATGAAATATTGAAAGTCATAGAGAAGGCCGGAGGAGAAGCTGTTTTAACTGATCCCAATGAACCTTCAGGATCAGACAGGATTTTTTCTGCCCTTCAAACTCTTGACCCTAGCCGTGAACATGATGCGGTTATAAATATACAAGGTGATTTGCCTGTTTTAGAGAGTTCAACCATAGAATCCGCTTGGATGTTACTCGCTAGAAACAACGTAGATATTGGTACAGCCGCAGCACTAATAACCATTCATGAGGAAAGACACAATCCATCGGTGGTTAAGGCAATCGTAGCCTGGGAAGAGAATAAACCTAAAGGACGTGCCTTATACTTCACAAGAGCAACCGCTCCATCAGGTGAAGGCCCCCTTTTTCATCATATTGGGCTGTATGCATATAGACGTGAAGCACTCGAAAAGTTTGTCACGCTCCCTGTGTCACCGTTAGAACAGCGCGAAAAACTGGAGCAGTTGCGAGCATTGGAAAATGGAATGCGCATCGATGTTGCACTCGTTGACACAGTCCCGTTTGGTGTCGATACTCCCGAGGATCTAGAACGTGCCAGGAAGCTGCTGTGACTGCGGAAAAAACTAAGACTAATCCAAATAATACAATAGCCTTTCAAGGGGAGTTAGGCGCTAACTCACATATGGCCTGTATGGAAGCTCGGCCAAATTTCGAGGTACTCCCGTGTCATAGCTTTGAGGATATGCTTGCCGCTGTTCAGGAAAAACGCGCAATAGCGGCAATGGTTCCTGTTGAAAACTCAGTTGCAGGACGCGTCGCCGATATACATCATCTTCTACCCGATTCAGGCCTTTTCATTGTGGACGAACACTTTCAAAGGGTCAACGCTATGCTGCTAGGAATAAAAGGTGCTAAGGTCGAACAACTCACTGAAATACATAGTCACGTGCATGCCCTGGGACAGTCCCGGAAACTCTTAAGAGAGATATCCGCTCGAGCGGTACAACATCCGGATACAGCAGGAGCGGCAAGAGATATTTCGGAAAGAGGTAATCCAAGAATTGCAGCTATTGGGCCCCGTTTAGCCGCAGAAATTTATGGCCTCGAAATTTTAAGAGAAAACGTTGAAGACGCGTCGCACAATACAACACGCATGCTAATAATGGGGAGGCAACCTTTAGTGCCCCCAGCAACAAGTGGGCGATGTGTTACAACTATAATTTTTAGAGTAAGAAGTGTTGCAGCCGCGCTGTACAAAGCGCTCGGGGGATTTGCGACTAATGGTATAAATCTTACAAAGATAGAATCATACATGATAGGGGGATCTTTTGAAGCTGCGCAATTTTATGTCGATGCCGACGGGCACCCTGATGATGACTCGATGCGTCTAGCTATAGAGGAACTTCAATTTTTCTGTCCCGAGGGAGAAGTGCGCATTTTGGGAACATATCCTGCACACGTTTTCAGAGA
>CALIMD010000010.1 GCA_938028645.1 uncultured Alphaproteobacteria bacterium | reverse complement strand
AGTTATCTGAGGAAGAGCTAGTTCCTCTAATCGGAAGAGATGCTCTTATAGGGGTCGTAGAGGTAAAAGCGCCCTGAGGTTCAATTGTGTTTTTTGCAGAAAGCTAGATTTGTATAGCTTCAACTAAATCCGGCCTTGCATTTTGTGTTAAGCAACGGTAAACAGTCTTTAATTATCACACACACGAACTTGCGTCGGAATTGTCTTTACAGATTACGGTGCTCCGGTGTTTTTTGATTGTTCGAGAAACAGGCGTTCGTGGAGGCTTAACCGGAGAAGAATATGAGTTCAATGTCGTTTACTATGCGTCAGTTATTAGAAGCTGGGGTGCACTTTGGTCATCACACTAGGCGATGGAATCCTAGTATGGAACCATATATATACGGAGTGCGGAATAACACGCATATTTTAGATTTACGTCAATCTGTCCCACTGTTGCATCGCGCGCTAGAGGCTATCCGAGAGGTTACCTCCTCCGGGGGACGCGTTTTAATGGTGGGAACGAAAAGACAAGCTGCAGAAAAAATAGCCGAAACTGCACAAAAAACAGGTCAGTATTTCGTAAACCACCGTTGGTTAGGAGGCATGCTGACTAATTGGAAAACTATCTCGATATCAATTAAAAGATTGAAAGATTTAGATGAGCAATTAAGCGGCGAGATTCAGGGGTTAACAAAAAAAGAACTGTTAAACCTTACCCGGGAACGCGATAAACTAGAAAGAGCATTGGGTGGAATTAGAGAAATGGGCGGGTTGCCCGATATTCTCTTCATAATAGATACCAATAAAGAACAGTTGGCTATACAGGAAGCTAATAAACTTGGCATCCCAATAGTAGCGATACTAGACAGTAACTGTAATCCAGATGGTGTTCAATTTCCAATTCCCGGAAACGACGATGCGATGAGAGCAATATCATTGTATTGTGATTTAGTTGGAGGAGCTGTTCTAACCGGATTGCAAGCTGAGTTAGTTGCATCAGGGGAGGATATTGGTGCTTCAGAAGAGCCTCTAATTGAAGCGGAACTTAGAACTGAAGAACTGCCTGTTGAACAAATAGAACCAGAAGTGTTGAGTGAGACAGCAAAAAACGAGGTTGATCAGGAGAAACCATCAGGGGATGTTGCAAAAGGCGAGGCGGATAAGGCGTCTTAAATTAAGGCAAATACTTCGTTTGCGGGTCAATATAGAAAAAGAGGAATGTTATGGCGGCTGTAACGGCTCAAATGGTAAAAGCACTCAGGGAACAGACTGGTGCTGGTATGATGGATTGTAAAAAGGCTTTAAATGAGACAGACGGTGTTTTAGATGATGCTGTAGATTGGCTTAGAACCAAAGGCTTATCGGCAGCGGCAAAAAAAGCTGGACGCGTTGCAGCCGAGGGAGTTGTGGCATTTTCTGTGTCCGATGCAGGCGGGGCTCTTATAGAAGTAAATTCGGAGACGGACTTTGTCTCTAGAAATGCAGATTTTCAAGATTTTTCGTTAAAACTGGCAGACATGGTTCTTGAGAGCGGTGACGACGTTGAGTATCTGAAAACCCAACCATATCCGTCAACAGATAGGACGGTGGGCGAGCAACTCACTCACAACATAGCCACAATCGGTGAGAATATGTCCATCAGAAGAGCAACAAAATTAGATGCTGATGGTGGGATTGTTATTCCGTACATGCATAATTCTGTTGCGCCGGGACTTGGAAAGATTGGAGTTTTATTTGCTCTCAAATCAGATGCTCCTGTGGATAAGTTATCGGCTCTTGGAAAGCAAATAGCTATGCATGTTGCAGCGACGGCTCCACAAAGCTTGGGAATTGGCGACTTGGATCCTGTTGCCATTGAGAGGGAGAGAGCAGTCTTGACTGACCAAGCAAAAGAGTCTGGACGTCCAGAAAATATAATCGAGAAAATGGTCTCTGGTCGTCTTCAAAAGTTCTATCAGGAGGTTGTTTTACTTGAGCAGACGTTTGTAATCGACAATGAGACTAAAATATCCTCCGTCATAGAAAATGCATCTAAGGAATTTGGTTCCGGTGTGGAATTAATAAGTTTTTGTCGCCTTTCCTTAGGCGAGGGCATAGAGAAAGAATCAACAGACTTTGCCTCTGAAGTGGCCGCCACACTCAGCAATTAATTCTTAGTGGGGCGTCCAATAGAATAGTGGGAGCACGGACGTGCCTAAACCTGATACTAAAACAAGTCCAAAATATAAACGCGTTTTACTAAAGATATCAGGCGAATCACTTATGGGTGATCGTTCCTACGGGTTGGACCCCGAAATGGTTAATAGAGTTGCCAGAGAGATCAAATCGGCTATGGATTACGGGACGGAAGTTTGCGCGGTAATCGGTGGTGGTAACATATTTCGTGGAGTTTCTGGCGCGGCGAATGGAATGGAACGGGCTACTGCGGATTATATGGGGATGCTTGCGACTGTAATGAATTCACTCGCTATGCAAAGTTCGCTTGAATCGATAGGCATACAAACGCGGGTTCAGTCTGCATTGCCAATATCAGCTGTCTGTGAACCATACATAAGGCGGAGGGCAGTGAGACATATGGAGAAAAAACGTGTTGTGATATTTGCTGCCGGAACAGGAAATCCTTTTTTCACAACCGATACAGCGGCGGCCTTAAGGGCTACAGAAATGGGCTGTAACGCGCTTTTAAAAGCGACAAGGGTCGATGGAGTTTATGACGCCGATCCAGAAAAAAAATCGGATGCAAAAAGATACGACAAACTGGGTTATCTTGAGGTTCTATCCAAAGATTTGAAGGTTATGGATGCCTCAGCTATTTCGCTGGCTCGAGAAAATAATATACCAATTTTGGTGTTTTCAATCCAGAATGAAGGTACATTCTCAGAAGTAATACGTGGTAGTGGTCTTTATACAATTATAGAATAAGAGCATAGATATGGATGATCTTGATTTAACCGATTTAGAGAGAAGGATGGATGGGGCATTAACTTCCCCTGCAAAGGAGTTTCAGGGGTTAAGGACAGGACGTGCATCTACACAATTACTAGACTCAGTAATAGTAGAGGCTTACGGAGCATCAATGCCTATAAATCAAATTGCGACGGTAAGTGTCCCGGAGCCAAGAATGCTCTCAGTTCAAGTCTGGGATAAAGAAAATACGAAAATAACTGAGAAGGCTATTCGTGAGTCTAACCTGGGTTTGAATCCACAAGTTGACGGGCAACTTCTTCGTATTCCCTTACCGGATCTTAGTGAGGAGCGGCGCCAAGAACTGTCAAAAATAGCCGCTAAATATGCGGAAAATGCTAAGATTGCTGTTCGAAATGTTCGCAGGGATGGTATGGATACGACTAAAAAGATGGAAAAGGACGGCGATATAAGTCAAGACGACCGTCATATCTATGATGAAGAAATCCAAACAATAACTGATAAAAGTATCGATAAGATTGATGAATTGTTGTCGAGTAAAGAAGTGGAAATTATGCAGGTTTAACTTATGAAGTCGCAAGCCATAAATGAAGATGGAAATAAACCAAAGCATGTCGCTATCATCATGGATGGAAATGGTAGATGGGCGCGGTCTCGGGGGCTCCCTCGGACGTTTGGCCATAAAAAAGGCGCGGAGACAGTTAGAGTTGCTGTTGAAAGTGCACTAAAACTAGATGTTGAATACCTTACGTTATTCGGATTTTCTTCGGAAAATTGGAATAGACCGAAAGATGAAGTTATAGACTTGATGTCTTTATTAAGAGGCTACCTCGTCAAAGAAGTAGCATTGCTGGATAAAAAAGGCATTAAATTTAGGGTCGTGGGTGACAGGCAACGCCTGGATTGTGATATAGTTGATATGATTACTAATGCGGAAAAATTGACTGCGGATAATGCTGAATTGACACTCACTTTGGCGCTTAGTTATGGCGGCAGAAGAGCTATTTCTGATGCTGCAAAAAATCTTGCAATGAAAGTTTATAAAAAGCAATTAAATCCAAATGAAATTTGTGAAGAGATTTTCAATCAAGCTTTAGAAACAAAAACGTTCCCTGATCCAGATTTAGTTATCCGAACCTCAGGCGAAAAACGAATTTCAAATTTTATGTTATGGGAGTGTGCGTATTCCGAATTTGTTTTCACTGATACACTTTGGCCAGACTTTTGTCACAAGGATTTAAGTGCTGCCATTAATGAATATTCTGGACGAAATAGGCGTTTTGGTTCCTCAATATGATAATTTTCAGATACTAAATGCGGTGCACATGAAAAGCCGTCTGAAATCAATTATAAGTTCTGAGAGCTTTCGAAACTTTTTAGTTCGATCATTATCGACCGCAGTAATAATTCCAATTGTGGGTTATATTCTAATTATCGGGGGTGATTATTTCTCCTTATTCATATCAATTATAGGAGCTGTTATGATTTGGGAAATGGCCCGAGCAATCTTTGGTGCTGCCCATTCTTGCTTCCTAATTATTCTAAGTATTGGTTTTGGAGTAGTGATATTACTTACTGGTTTGAAGATAGGGATATTAATACTCTCTACCTTCGCACTCCTCTTTCTGGTTTCATGTTCAATTTATTGCTTAGTAATTAAACAAGCAGAT
>CALIMD010000009.1 GCA_938028645.1 uncultured Alphaproteobacteria bacterium | reverse complement strand
TAGGTTTTTAGAGGCTTCTCTCTCCAAAAAGGTGTCAACTATCTATTCGGCCGAGTAGCGTTTTAATGAATTAACAGATAACAATACTAAACATTGGCCTAAGGCCTTGATGCAAATGGTTATTGCACGTAATCGTAAGTTTGGCATCTTGTGTAGTTGATAGAGAGGTTTTTCGATGGGCTTATACCGTACGACTTATAAATATGCGCAAAATCATCCCGAAGACTTTTGGAGTGAGGCCGCTGAACAGTTGGTCTGGCAAAGACGTTGGGATAGGGTTTTAGATGATAACAATTCTCCTTTTACTAAATGGTTTTCAGGAGGAAAAATTAATACCTGCTATAACGCTTTGGATGTTCATTTGGCTGCTGGGCGGGGCGAACAAGCCGCAATAATCTACGATAGCCCTGTAACAGAAACAAAAGAAATACTATCCTACAACGATCTTTATGAGCGAGTTTCCGCATTCGCCGGCGTTTTGGTGAAATACGGAATAACGTATGGCGATAGAGTAATAATTTATATGCCAATGATACCCGAAACTGTTATCGCAATGTTAGCGTGCACTAGAATAGGTGCCATCCATTCAGTTGTTTTTGGAGGATTTGCATCTAACGAACTCGCCAAACGTATTGATGATGCAAAACCAAAACTAATTGTATCCTCATCCTGTGGCATAGAACCGGGTAGGGTCGTGTCATATAAACCATTACTAAACGGAGCTTTAGCGCTAGCAAAACATCAACCGGATAAATGCATTATCGTTCAAAGAAAAATGGAGCAAGCAGAGCTTGATCATCAAAGAGATGTAGAGTGGTTTGATGCTCATAAGGGATCCAATCCAGTTGGTTGTGTTGAGGTAAGTGCACTAGATCCTGTATATATCCTGTACACATCGGGCACCACAGGAGTTCCCAAGGGGGTTGTGCGGCCGACGGGAGGCCATTTAGTCTCGTTGAAATGGTCGATGAAAAATATATTTGATGTGAATCCTGGCGAGGTTTACTGGGCTGCCTCCGATGTTGGTTGGGTTGTGGGTCATTCTTATATCGTTTATGCTCCGTTACTTCATGGTTGTACTTCGATCTTGTACGAGGGAAAACCAGTTGGGACCCCGGATGCGGGTGCATTTTGGAGGGTAATGTCGGAGCATAAGGTGTCGTGTATGTTTACTGCACCTACAGCAATGCGAGCAATCAAAAAAGAAGACCCAAGCGGTGATCTCATTAAAAAATACGACATGTCGTATTTGCGATCTCAATTTCTAGCTGGGGAGCGATGTGATCCAGACACACTCCGATGGACCGAAAAATTATTAAAAGTGCCGGTTATTGACCATTGGTGGCAGACTGAAACCGGCTGGCCCATCGCATCGAACTGTCTTGGATTGGAGCAACTTCCTGTCAAACCAGGGTCCCCTACATGTGCTGTGCCAAGTTGGCAAATAGAGGTTTTAGATTCGTCTTGTAAACCTGTAAAAGCTGGTGAAATTGGAGCCATATCTATCAAGCTACCACTTCCTCCTGGCGCACTTTCGACCTTGTGGCAAAATGATCAACGGTTTATTGAAAGTTATATGGAAGATTACCCTGGCTATTATCAAACAGGAGATGCGGGAATAATAGATGAAGATAATTATCTTCATGTCATGTCTAGAACGGACGATATAATTAACGTGGCCGGACACCGTCTTTCAACAGGTGGTATAGAGCAGGTTTTGGCAAGCCACCCCGATGTTGCAGAGTGTGCCGTTCTGGGAGTGGCAGACAATTTGAAAGGGCAAGTGCCATTGGGTTTTTTGGTGCTAAAGGACGGTGTCCATAAACCAGGTCAAGAAATTGTAAATGATGTGATCAAGTTGGTTCGAGAGGAAATTGGTCCCGTTGCCTCGTTCAGAACGGCGGTGGTTGTCGAAAGATTGCCGAAAACGCGTTCTGGAAAAATCTTACGCGGAACTATTAAGTTGATTGCAGACGGGGAACCTTTCGACGTCCCTGCTACCATTGATGATCCTGCTATCTTAGATGAAATAGCGGATGTTTTATCTAAATTTTAATTGCTTTAATAGCTATAGAAGAAAAGTAATATTTCAGTTCAAAACTTATCATCTTTTAAAAATATTTTTTTGATGCTTTAAAATCGAAACGGTTGTATTAGCGTACATTCTTGTGGGCAACCCAAAAGGAGTAGGTGAGGTGTTCAGTGACCCCAACGAAATACCTCTTAAGATAGATTTTTTATTGATTGATGAATTTTCAATGATGGCTTTTTCTTCAGCCATTGAACCTCTTCGGTTGGCTAATAGAGTTAGGGGGAAACAAATATATGAATGGGAACTCATTAGTATAGATGGAGATACTGTTACAGCAAGCAATGGGACGGAAATTGTAGTTAATAAATCAATTGAAACTGCGAAAAATGTAAAAACAGTATTTTTGGTTTCCGGTATAAATGTGCATTTGCATGAGAATGAGCGTGTTTTTTCTTTTTTGAGGAAGATTTCAAGAACAGGTGCGATTATTGGTGCTCTTTGCACCGGATCTTATCTTCTTGCCAAAGCGGGTTTGTTGAATGAACATCGTTGCACTATTCATTGGGAGAATTTAGGAGCATTTAGAGAATCATTTCCTGAAATTGAAGTTTCTGCCGAGATTTACGAGTTTGATAAGAACAGAATAACCTGTTCAGGTGGGACGGCAGGGCTCGATATGATGCTCTTTCTCATTGGAAAACAGCTTGGAGAAGAGATTGTTGCAAATATTTCAGAGCAATTTATCTATGATAAAATAAGGAGCCCAAACGACCCACAAAGAAGTGGTTTAAATGCGAGAGTTGGTCTCACTCATCCCAAATTATTATTAACGATTGGGGATATGGAAAATAATTTGGAAGAACCAATTAGTCAGTCGGAACTCGCGTTGAGGGCGGGAATTTCTTCCAGACAATTGGAGAGGTTATTTCGAAGGCATCTGAATATGACGCCTACTCGTTATTACCTTAACCTTAGATTGAAAAGAGCCAACCAGTTATTGGAACAGACGAGCATGTCTATACTGACAGTGGCGTTGGCGTGCGGATTTGTATCGGCTAGTCACTTTTCTAAATGTTACAAAGAATATTTCGAGATAACCCCTCGTGAACAACGAAGAACCCATCCTTAGAATATCTCAATTCATCGGTTTATTTTTAAAGGTTATTTCTATGGAATTTCCGATATTGAGTCGATTTGTGCTTCGGGTGACTCTAATTGCCCCCCAGCTTTTACTATAGCTCTGTCAAGGTCTTGCTGCTGGCAAAGTCCAAGTAAAACGGGGTGACGCGCCGTTATTTGTTGAGAGTTCCAGTGTGTTCTATCTCGTACTTTCTTTATGGTTTCTTTCGTTGTGCCAACGAGCCTATTTATTTGGGAATCTTTCAATTCTGGATGGTGTTTTACGAGCCACGCAATCGCATCAGGTTTGTCGCCACGTTTCGATATAGGCACATACTTTGGACCCTTACTTTTCACCGTGGGTTTCGGCAATTCACTTTTCTGCATTTCCAACCTTAAATTAGGATCTTGAGAGCACCTGTCAATCTCTTCTCTGGTTAACTGGCCATTTGCTATCGGGTCAAAGCCCTGCATGCCTATGCTCACTTCACCGTCGGCAATAGCCTGAACTTCGAGTGAGTGTAATTGGCAAAAATCAGCAACTTGCTCGAAAGAAAGAGCTGTATTTTCAATTAACCAAACAGCGGTTGCTTTGGGCATCAATGGCTGTGTCATGATATCTCCTGTTGAACTTTTTCGCCTTAATTCAGAAAGAAACAAATTTTATCGTAAACTATTGGCATTTCAGATGAAGCGTATTTATATATCTAAAAGACGTTGAGGATCAAATAGGAATAACAGAGTTATTATTTTATTTTACGTGGGTAAATAATTTGGAGGCCACTATTCATGGACTTAGATGACTTAGAGCCGAAGACACGGCCGGTTAAATTGAAGGATTTAACCCACTGGAATATAGAAGATTTGGAGCTCTATATAAAGAAGATGGAAAAGGAGATACTGCGGGTAAGGGATATGATAGTAGCCAAGAAAAAAGTTTCTTTGGACGCCAACTCTTTATTTAAATCACCTTAGGTGGATTTATTTGCATCATCACACCTGCCCATTGACTTAGAACTTTCGCGCGATTAACAGGAATGTATACTGATGCACAAAGCAATTTTTTTTGACGATTTGTCTGTAGGTGACACTTTTGAAAGTCTATCCAAAACAATAACCGAGGCAGAAATCATCGACTATGGGTGGCGCTATGATCCACAACCGTTTCACGTAAGTAAACCTGAGGCTGAGGAGTCTATTTTTGGTGGGCTAATTGCTAGTGGTTTTATGACGGCGGCCATAACGTTTCGGCTCATTCAGCAATCTAACGGGTTTCAAACGACGAGCTCTGGAGGGCATGGAATAAATAAACTTCGATGGCTGTACCCCGTCAGACCGAATGACACTATTAAAGCGAAGATGCATATTTTGTCTTTAAAGCTGTCGGCATCCAGACCCAAGTTTGGTAATGCTTTGTGTAAATTTGATACCTTCAACCAAAATAAAACTATTGTAATGACTATGGAAAGCATTTGGATTTTGAAATGTAGTGAATAAGAAAAATATAGTATTTGGTTTAATTTAATTGAGAATAAATTTTATTATTCTACATATCTTGAGATATGTTTATTTCTTAAAGTAAGGGTTGTCCAAACAGCTCAACTTCGCACAGAGTGGTATATGACCGTCTTTAAAATGTATTCTAGTTTTTGATATCCATCTTTTCTCGCAAAAGCCGCTGTGACGGTGGGGCCTTTTATGAACCATGTATCGCCAAATAATAAGGATGAAAAAGAGAAAGATGCAGTCAAAGGCCGCAACTTCTTTGCCATCATAAGAATTATTCTATTGGGATTATTGGTTGGTGCGATGATCCTCTGGGCAGTAAACTGGGGACGGAGTGCTTTTTTATATGTGCACGAGACAGATGCTAGGGTTATGGCAGACCTTGTGCCAATAAGCAGTCAAGCAAGTGGGGTTGTAACCGGGGTATTCTTCGATGAAGGGGCTCGGATTTCGGCAGGCCAACTTCTAGCTAAAATAGATGATCGAGTAATGCAACTGAAATTGGCGAAAAAGAAAGCTGAAAGGCAGACTCAACTCGCTGAATTAAAACGGAGCGAAGCAGAGCATATAATGGTAAAAACGCAGCTCGATTCGCGAATAGAGGGAGCAAGATCTAGATTGGCTGAGGCTAGAGTTAGTAAAGAAATATTTATCCATGAATTCTCTTTTTTACAAAAAGAAATGAAACGCATTCAAAAGCTTATAAAAAAGGGTGCGGTATCTAGGTCTAGGTTTGATCGTTCTCAGGCTGATTTTTTTAAAGCACAGCAACAACTTGTAAAGTCAAACGCAATTATTAAAACGGCAGAGTCGTCACTTAAAGAGGCTGTCGCAGATCAATCAGAATTAATAGTTAAGGTTGCAGAACTTAGTAAACTGCGAGCCCAATTAACTGAAATTGATGCTGAGATTGCAATTCAAGAAGAGGAGCTCGATAATTTTATTATTAAAGCCGATATAGACGGAGTTGTTGGCCGACGATTGATTAAAAAGGGCGAATTTGTCTCCAAAGGTCAACGTTTATTGGTTATGCATGACCCGAACAAGATTTGGATAGAGACGAATATACGGGAAACTGAAATTAACCGAATAGCTGCCGGCGGACATGTTCGGATCGAAGTTGACGCCTTTCCTGATAAAAAGTTTGTGGGTAAGGTTATGCTAATTGGCAACGCCGCTACGAGCCAGTTTGCATTGTTACCAAAATTAAATGAAGCGGGTACTTTTACAAAAATCACGCAGCGAATTCGGGTGCGTATTGACGTGGAGCAGGAACAAGAAGCTTTAAAACCAGGCATGATGGTTGAGGTCTTCATTGATCCAAAAGAATAATAAACTGATTAAATTTAATAGTAAACAGATCGTGATTAATCCATGAGTCAGCCGATCAACCAACTCGGTGTACTGATTACCTGTATGATAGCTACCGTTGCTATGATTATGTCTTCGACTATGGCTAATGTCGCTATTCCAAATATAATGGGAGCATTTGGTATTGGGCAAGATCAGGCGCATTGGGTGTCGACTGGATTTTACTCCGCGATGACTGCGGGTTTACTTTTGAATGGCTGGTTGATAACGAACTTTGGTCCCCGTAATGTTTTTATAACTGCTCTTACAGTTTTTTCCTTTGCCGGTTTAATTGGACAATATGCTCCAACTTTTGAGGGTGTAGTGCTGGCTCGAGTAGCCCAGGGGCTCTGCGCTGGCATTGTCCAACCGTTATCGCTGACCACTGTGTTTCTAGCGTACCCGCCCGAACGCAGAGGACAGGCGATGGGTTGGTTCGGCTTGACGGCCGTTTTTGGTCCAACGATTGGTCCTGTGCTTGGCGGGTTCATAGTCGATTTTGCTCAATGGCGTTTTGTTTTCGTGGCGGCTGTGCCTATGTTGATGGTTGGCGCTATTATGGCCTGGGTATTTGTGCCTGGGCGAACGGCAAAAACAAGCCGAAGCCCCCTAAATATAGGTAGTTTTTTTATGATTATAGGGGCTTTTATGCTCTTTTTGAATGGGATAAGCTATGGTCAGCGTGATGGATGGGACACTGATCCAGTATTTTTTATGCTTTTTACGTCAGTAATTTTGTTTGTTCTATTTTTGGTAAGAGAAAACAGAGGGAGAGACTCTCTCCTTCAACTCGGGCTTTTCAGATATAAAGCCTACATCGCATCAGCTTTGGTAGCATTCATTTTTGGTGCAGGAATGTTTGGTTCCCTATATATAATACCTGTAATGGTTCAGACAGTTCAGGGTGTAACCGCACTTGAGGCGGGGCTGATGTTGCTACCCGGAGGACTAGTTTCATTGCTAGTCTTCCCTTTCGCGGGCAGACTTTCAACAATCGTTCATCCCTCTTATACAATGACTGCTGGTTTAGCTATATTTGCGATTTCCTGTTGGTTGCTTGGCGGAACAGGTATACTAACCAACTTCTGGATGATGGCCTTTTTAATAGCTCTAGGCCGTATTGGTCTTGGATTAGTAATCCCATCTTTAAATCTCAGTGCAATGAGCTCAGTGCCAAATGATTTAATCCCCTTTGCCGCAGGCACTGTGAATTTCATAAGGTTTACTGGCGCTTCCATAGGTATTAATACACTTGCCATTATAATCGATAGTAGGATGATAAAATACGGTACCAGTCTTTTAGAAACCCAAACATTCAATAATTCAATCACCCAAGAGTTTCTATCGAATATGTCGGAACGTCTTGTCTATTCTGGTTTGACTAACTTGGAAGGCGTCATTGTTTCCAAAGCTTATCTTAAAAACCTCCTTTTATTAAAAGCTCAAGAATCAGCATTTCAGGACGGGTACATCGCATTATTAATGTTGTTTATACTTGGTATGGTGGCAACAACGATTGTGTTTAGAAAAAATTAAAAATCTTTTTAACGTTTAAAGCCACTGTATCTAATCTGTCGCTATCAAAGAGTTTAGTGCTAAAAACCCTATTTATTGACAGCCATTTTTCAATCAAGTTCTTCTTTGACACCTTCGGGTAACGGGACTTGAAAAGTGTTTAATGTCATAGAAATTAGAGTGTAATAGCCAAGAATGCCAACTAGATCCACTGTGCCAATTTCTCCAAATTCTTTTACGGCCGCGGAGTAGGTCGTATCTCCCACACGATGATCATTATGTAATTGAGTAGCAAATTCATAAACAATTTTCTCAGCATTAGAACTAAAATTGGGTACGCGTCTTTGTCTTATAGCCTCGACAAGTTTTGGATCTAAACCTGCATCTAATCCAATTTTCTTATGGGCATACCACTCATACTCCGCCCCCCAAAACCGTCCTGTTACGAGAATGGCCAGTTCACTCAAATGGGGAGGTAAAGAGGTTTCATATCGGCAAAATTGTCCAAGTTTTTGTGCTTTATCAGCTAGGTTTGGACTAGTTAACCAAACCTTTAGTGGGCCTTGCAGCTTTCCCCTCGGTCCAGCCACAATATCGTCTCTGATTGATCTTTGTTCGGGCGTCATTTCTTCAACAGGTAAGTCCCTAATTCGCATTTTTCTAAATCCTTTAAATATCAACCGCAGGCGCTTTTTTTGCTAGCCCATCATACAATGAAAGCATACGCTCACGCCAATTATATATGGGATCAGACGATTCTAACAATTGGAATGAACTCGTCACTCTTCCCCACATGAATGCACCAAATATGGCATAGTCCGAAAAATTTGGGTTATCTCCACCTAAAAATGGCCCGATCTCGAGTGCTTTTCTTATTGGATAAAGTGTTTGTTTGAGAAGTATTCTTGTATCCTTGCGGTCAGCAACCACGTCCTCAAGACTTCTACCAAATCGTTTTTCCCGGGATTTTCGAAAATATTCGTGTTCAGACGGACTTATGACATCCAATATATCTCGAACAACGCATCTCGCAATTAATGGATGCAATTGGCTATCTACCCAGCTTGATATGAATTTCACCTGATTGAAATCGTTGTTTGCGCCAAAAAGCGAAGAGGAACTTTTATAAGACTTTTCTATGTAGACAGCAATATCCCAACTATCAGAGATAATCATATCACCATCTTTGATTACAGGTACCAGTTCCTGGTTAGAAAATGCTAGCTTATGTTTTTCCGAAAAACCTACGCCTTCTACAATAGAGGAAGACTCAAGCCCCTTATGGGCTAGAGCCATTCTCACGCGCCATCCAAAAGGGCTAAAGCGTTTTCCATCTAAACCTTCTAAGTCAAAAAAATGTATGTTGATTGCTGAATCTCCGATAAGTTGATTTTGGTTAAAGTAAGTAAAGAGTATCAAAATAATACATCAGTAGTTAAACTCTTCGATAGTTTTTGCAAATTTATTTTTAGAATTGAAGTTTAATGATATTCGCCATCAATGACCTATCATACTTTGACCGAAGCGTGGTCAATCTACCGTTCTTGCAATAGGGCGTTTTAACTGGCGTGTTTAATCGGTTAAAACTATCGATGTTTGAACCGTTTTCGGTTAGGAGTTTTAGATTTCAATGGCCAGCTGACTTAATGGCGTCATGGGCTTTTGAAATGGAAACTATAATCCTTGGTTGGTATGTTCTCACCATAACAGATTCTGTCCTAGTATTAACCATCTTTGCCTCTATGCAATGGCTAGGGACACTCATCGCCCCGTATCTAGGGGTTTTAGGCGATCGGTGGGGGAGGCGCACCATGCTTTGTTTGTTGCGTGGGGCCTATCTTGCAACCTCTATCATTACCATGTCGCTCGCTTTAACAGATAATCTGAATGCGTCTGTAATTCTTGGGATAAGTCTCTTGATTGGCCTTGTTCGTCCTTCAGACCTTGTGATGCGTAACGGATTGATCGGTGATACTATGCTTGGAAATGTTCTAATGAAGGCAATGGGCGTCTCAAGGACAACAATGGACTCGGCCAGGATCGCTGGAGCGTTGGTGGGTGCGGGCTTATTTTCAACACTAGGAATCGGCTATGCTTATGTGGCAGTAACGTTATTCTATGCTATCAGTCTCCTGTTGACGTTTGGTGTATCGTCCGTGAAGACGCAAACAGGTCTTAACAATAATATCATTAATCGATCACCCCTTACGGATCTAAAAGACGGTCTTCAATATGTTTGGAAAACCCCCACCCTTTTAGCGGCTATGTGGTTTGCTTTTCTGGTTAATTTAACGGTCTTTCCAGTTAGCCACGGGATCTTACCTTTCGTAGCTAAGGAAATTTATCATATTGATGAGAATGGTTTAAGTCACTTAGTCGCTTCTTATGCTACAGGAGCTCTTTTGGGTTCAATCATGATGGCCTTGCTGCCAATTCGATCCTATCCGGCTCGTTTTATGGTTTGTAATATTTTTCTTATGCATATGATAATATTGTTTTTAGGACAGATTGATGCAAAGTTTTCCGGTCAAGTAATATTGGCTACTGCAGGTTTTGTCCAAAGTCTTGCCATGATATCTATGGCCGTGACTTTGTTGAATATAGCGGATGAAAAATTTCGGGGTTTAGTAATGGGCGTTAGAATGCTTGCTGTTTATGGTTTGCCGGTTGGATTGATTGGTTCAGGGCTGCTTATAGAATGGTTTGGTTATTCAAATACAGTAACTCTCTATGGAGTTGGAGGCCTTATTATTAGCTGTGTTATTGCTTTTAAATGGAGGCAACAGCTGTGGTGGAGTTCAATGTAAAAATTTTTCCATGAAAAAGTAGAATGAGGCCTTGATCACGTAATCACCTTAGAAGGCTGCTAAACTTTGTTATGACTTGTTTATAATTGTATTGGTCGAAACTTGCAGCGACATACCTATCAGGTCGTATTAAAATAATTTGGTCCCTATGTGAGCGCAGCTGTTTCACAGTGGGGTCCGATTTTGACTGTAAGCGTATTACGTTATCTGCTGTGGCGGTTAACCTTTCGCCAATAGCAACTATCTTGCAAGATAGTTCAGGCCATAATTGGTGTTTAATTTGATGTAGGAATTCAAGTATACTCTCGTCTTGGACAATAAGCGTAAACCCATGTCCGAGTATTTCATCTAGCTTTACATGTGTCCCATTCAAATATTTTACCGGGATCTGAGGTAGCATTTGTCCTACTAAAGACCCTGTGAACTCTTGATTATCCAAATTAACGAATATCCCATCGGTATATCGTGGTGGGGGCTTGAATTTCATGTGAGTAATAAACTCCCTTGCAGCGGGAAACCGGTCCATCCATTTCACAAGGCTAGTTCTGAAAGTGATATCTGAATGATCCTGTGGCATTACGATATCTCCCATGGCAACTGCTAGTTGGATCATTGCCCAACATGGCCCTCTTCTTTCTGTTTCGTAGCTCTGCAGTATAGACGGGCTACTTTTACCTTTGCAGACCAGAAATAGCTTCCACGATAAATTGTGTGCATCTCTCAAACCTGCATTCATACCTTGTCCAGCGAACGGTGGCGTTACATGGGCGGCGTCACCTAAAAGGAACGCACGGTTCGCTTGCCAGGCATCAGCAATCTTTGCTTCAAAGGTATATATGGCTACTCTTATGATATCGTCTGGCGCAATGTCCCGTATTGGTTTCAAACGAGCTTGTATGTTTGGGATATGCAGTAAATCAGTGCTGGTTTCTTGTTTTAAAGCTCGGAACTCATATCTTCGGCCTCCATTTGGTGCTGGGATGCTTACATAGGGTTGCTTGCTACTGCAAAAAAACTTAGATACGGGCTCGGTATCTGGGTCATTTATAGTATCAATAATTAACCAGTCCTCGGGATAGCTATCACCTACCATTTTTATGCCAAGTATTTTTCGAACAGTGCTTCTTGCCCCATCCGATCCAATAAGATAGCTAGCAATTACCGTAAATGGTCTCTTGTTGGGTCCTGAAATTGTCAGGTCGACTTTGTCTATATCTTGTTTAAAAGATATTAATTCGAAGCCGTATCCAATTTTCACATTATCAAACCGACTAAGTCCATCAAGGAGGATTTTTTCAAATTCGGGTTGAAATATTTGAGTGCGTCTTGGAAAACCAAACTCTGTTGGCCCGGGACCAACTTCTGCAAATGGTTCTCCATTTTCACCGTAATATCGAGAACCGCGACTGGGTAAAGCGTCTGGGAGATATACGTCGCTGAGTCCAACAGCTTGCAGTGTCCGGCAGCCCTCGTCATCTAAAGTGATAGCTCTAGGTAAATTATACGGTTGGTTATTTCTTTCTATTAATAATACCTTCAAACCGTAGAGGCCTAATAAATTTGCTGTCATCAAACCAACAGGGCCTGCTCCTATTATGACAACGTCGTTTTTAGTGGGTATATCAATCAAGTAATGTTCCTATTTTTTTGTATCATATTGAAATGGCTTGTTGAGTGCTCTTTCTATTAATTCCAGTCTATCTTGTCCGTAAAACATATCTCCATCAACGATATATGTAGGGGAGCCAAATATGGAACGTTCTATCGCCTCAACCGTATTCGCCTTGAAAGTTTGCAAGATATCCTCGGTTTCGCTTAAAGCCAACAAAGGCATGGGATCGATATCTATGGAATTTGCTATTGTCGTAAGTGTTTTTTTATCTGCTAGATCAGCATCATAGAGCCAATGAAATTTCATCATAGCGTGTGCTAGTGCATCAATTTCAAGGCCAAGTTTAATCCCAGCTATTATCATTGCACTCGATGGAACGAGAGAGTTGAAATGGTGTGTGGGTAAGAATGTTTTTATTGGAACTTCTCTATATTCAGACCAACGCTCTATTTCTCTTCGGAAAAAATAATCTAGATGTGCTTCAGTTCGATCGCCTATTTTTGTTGAGCCGATCCCTGTAATAGCTTCAGGCAAATTATAGGGTTTATGAATAATTATATGGTCGGTGCCGGAGATAATTTTACTAAAGGTTGATGATCCTAAATAAGCATAAACTGAGTGTGTTGCGTAAAAATATTCAATTACAGCCATAATTTATATCCTGGAGCCCATAAAGGTGGTGTTAGTTTTTAAATGATGGGATATCGGGTTTTTAATCCATCAACAAGACTAGACGTTTCAGGTTATAACATTAATTTGGCGATGGTGTGCTACTTGTTCTAACTTACACCTTCAACAACCATCAACGAACCATTCGAACCTGCCTGCCTTAATTTGACAAGTTGCGTATATTCGTTGGAGTGGTACCATTCAATCGCTTTTTCGTAGCTATCAAACCTTATTATGACTGTTCGATTTCCCAATAGAATATCTCCCTCCAGAGGCTCCTGTTTGCCTCCTCTTGCTAAATACTGCCCGCCAAAACTTTCGGTCACAGACGGAACTTGCAACCTATATTTCTCAAATGCTGCCTCATCGGTCACTTCGACATGTGCAATAACATAACCATATGACATATTAATAGTTCCTTTCTAAATAAAATTAATACTTCGAATGGTCCTGATTTGACAAAACATATCTCAATTATGAGACATCTAATACACTTTCATGTTAAAGGGTCTTTTATCAAATAATTCCGTCAAACAACCTTTTCCTATGGGTGGATCCTCTATAATATTAAATGGCCTGTGTATAAGGTTTTTGAAAACGAATATGATAGAAATTTTAGTTTCTTTTTTGAAAAACTAGCGAGATCAACTTTGATGACTGATAGACTCACTATTGCACTAGCGCAGCTTAATCCGATTGTTGGGAAAATAGATTTTAATCTCAATAGATTACGTGAAGTTCGAGCTAGAGCTGCAAAAGCTGGCGCGGATTTAGTCGTTACGTCCGAATTATATAGTTGTGGTTATCCGCCAGAAGATCTTGTGCGGAAACCATTATTTATATCGGAAATTACTGCGGCCATAGAAGCTTTAGCGCAAGAGACGGGGGATGGAGGGCCGGCTCTCCTAGTAGGTGCTCCATGGGTTGAAGAGGATCGTCTTCATAATTCTCAGGTATTATTAGATCAAGGCCAGATCATTGCTGCACGACATAAATATGACTTGCCTAATTATGGGGTCTTTGATGAAAAACGTATATTTGACCCCGGTCCGCTACCCGGACCAATTAATTTTCGGGATGTACGCATCGGTGTTCCGATCTGTGAGGACATCTGGACTCCTGATGTTGTCGAGTGTATAGCCGAAACTGGAGGCGAAATCCTTCTGGTTCCTAACGGATCTCCTTTTGAAACGGGGAAATCCGATATGCGTATTCACCATGCTGTCGCTAGAGTTGTCGAATCAGGGTTGCCTCTTGTTTATCTCAATCAAATTGGTGGTCAAGACGAACTTGTATTTGACGGCGGTTCTTTTGTTATGAACCCAGATAGAAATTTAGCATGGCAGTTACCGGCCTGGCGAGAGGATCTGGCGATAACACATTGGCGTCGCTCTGGTAATACTTGGAACTGCCAGCCTGGTAAAACGTGTAATCTTGAGAAAGATCTTGCGGCGACATATCAGGCTATGACCGTTGGCTTAAGGGATTATGTAAATAAAAATGGGTTTCCTGGTGTAATTCTTGGAATGTCTGGTGGAATAGACTCCGCGATAAGTGCTGCCGTTGCTGTTGATGCTTTGGGAGCAGAGCGTGTCCATTGTGTAATGATGCCGTCTCCTTACACAAGTCAAGAAAGCCTAGATGATGCCGCGTCGGCATCTGAGATGCTTGGTGTGAAGTTAGATACAGTCTCTATAGCACCAGCAATGGAAGCTTTTGATAAAATGTTAGAGCAGCAGTTTAAAGGTTTAGAAAGCGGAATTACTGAGGAAAATATTCAATCGCGCTCGCGAGGGCTTACTTTAATGGCTCTTTCGAACAAGATGGGTTCCATGGTCCTTTCTACAGGAAATAAGTCGGAAATGTCGGTGGGGTATGCAACACTGTATGGAGATATGTGTGGTGGATATTCTGTTTTGAAAGATGTTTATAAGATGACGGTTTTTGAGCTTTCAGAATGGCGAAATAAAAATAAACCAGTGGGTGCTTTAGGTCCTTCAGGATCGGTAATGCCATATCGTATCATTACCAAACCCCCCTCAGCCGAGCTTAAGCCAGATCAGGTTGACCAAGATACACTGCCTCCTTACGAGGCTCTTGATGCAATTTTGAGGGGTTTGATAGACGAAGAAGCCACAGTAGAAGAAATTGCCGAAAGGGGTTACCAGTTTGATACGGTGATGAGGATATGGAAAATGCTTGATCGTTCAGAGTATAAAAGACGACAGGCGCCCCCCGGTGTTAAAATTGGTCATAAGGCTTTTGGTCGAGACAGACGATACCCTATCACAAATGCTTTCGAGACAGCATATAGACCGAAGCAGGGACGTTGAATAATTGTTACGATAGATTTAAATGAGGCTGTAATGTCGAAGTTAGTCTTTTATGACACACTTAAACGACAAAAGGTTCCTTTTGTGCCATTAAACCCAGATAATGTGAGACTTTATGTCTGCGGTCCGACAGTTTACGATTATGCTCATATAGGTAATGCCCGTCCCGTCGTTGTGTTTGATGTTCTATACCGACTTCTGAAGCATATCTATCCCACAGTGACATATGTTAGAAACATTACCGACGTTGATGACAAGATAAATACCAGAGCATTGGAATCAGGGCGATCAATTAGAGACATCACGGACGAAACTAGCCAAGTATTTCAGGAGGATATGCGAGCAGTTGGAGCCCTTTCTCCCGATTATGAGCCTCGAGCAACCGAACACATTCCGTCAATGATTGAGATGATAGGGGTACTTATAGAAAAAGGACATGCCTATGCTGCTGAAGGACATGTACTTTTTAGCGTACCTTCAATGGCCGATTACGGAGAGTTATCTGGACGTAACAGGGAACAACAAATTGATGGAGCTAGGGTTGAGGTCGCTCCATACAAACGCGATGCCGCAGATTTTGTTCTTTGGAAACCCTCCGGGAGTGAAGCGCCAGGCTGGGAAAGTCCCTGGGGGTATGGAAGACCGGGCTGGCATATAGAGTGTTCTGCGATGAGTCATATGTACTTGGGAGAAACTTTCGATATTCATGCAGGTGGGATTGATTTAGTTTTTCCACATCATGAAAACGAAATAGCTCAGACCCGCTGCTGTTTTGGAACGTCAAAGATGGCTAATGTCTGGATGCATAATGGATATGTTTCTGTAAACGGGGAGAAAATGTCTAAATCCCTTGGTAATTTTTATACAGTTAATGATCTATTAACTGAATGGCCTGGGGAAGTAATACGGTATGCACTTTTGGCGGGACATTATAGAGCTCCTTTGGATTACTCAAAAAAGGGCTTGTCGGATGCCCGTACTGCTTTGGACCGCTTATATCAATCTTTGCGAAGTACCGAGCAATCTCGGTGGGAGAATATTAGTCCCTCAACACAAATCTTGGATGCTTTAGCTGATGATCTCAATACTCCATTAGCGCTATCTAAGCTGCATGAAATCGCTAGAAACTTAAACAAAGTTCGCTGTGCCGATGAAATCTCGAAGCTCAAAAGTGAGCTGGTTTCGTCTGCCCGTTTTTTGGGCTTTTTGCAGCAGGAACCTGACAAATGGTTTAAAGAAACTGTGTCTATTAATTCAAACTGGTCGAATGAGCGAATAGAAAAGTCTATAGCGGACCGTGAAGAAGCTAGGCTTAATAAAGATTTCAAAGAGGCGGATCGAATTAGGAATGAACTCCAATCCAATGGCATCACTCTGGAGGATGGTCCCGGTGGAACCAAATGGAGACGTAACTAACGGTACACCCGTCATTACGAAAATCACTCAAGCCCTATTGAGGTTAGTAAGTAGGATGATGGCTATAGTAACCAGGGTTGGACAATGTAATGGTTAAGGTAGTGTCCGGGTTCGATGACATAAAGAGTGAAGAAATTGGCCCGGCTATAATTTTGATAGATCCACAACTAGGAAATAATATTGGTTCCGCCGCCCGCGCGATGCTTAATTGCGGTTTGAAAGACTTAAGGCTTGTGCGACCAAGAGATGGGTGGCCTAATGCTTCTGCTGTAAAAATGGCGTCAGGTGCCACTGAAGTATTAAACAATACAAAAGTGTTTGATAATACGTTGGATGCGGTGAGTGATTTGAATCTGGTTCTCGCCACAACGGCACGGATGCGTGATTTATCAAAGACAGTCTTGACCCCCAAAAAAGCAGCGGATTGGTTGACCTCTCATAATGCGCATGGAGGAAGATCTGGAATTTTATTTGGACCGGAAAGGTCAGGTTTGGTAAACGATGATATTGTGCTGGCAGATGCTGTAATCAATGTTCCGCTAAATCCAAAATTTTCATCATTGAATCTCGCTCAAGCTGTTTTGCTTATGGGATATGAATGGTTTCAAAATAGCATAAAATCTAAAACAGTGGGTCAGGAGACAGGGAGAACAATGGCGGCTAAAGTTTCTGAACGTGAATATTTTTATGAGCGATTAGAAAGCGAACTCGATAAATCTGGATTCTTGTATCCGGACCACCTTGCGCCAACAATAAAAAAAAATTTGCGTTCAATGTTCAATCGAACAGGACTTACTCAACAAGAAGTAAGGACGCTGCACGGTATTCTTACGGCACTAACCAATCCAAAGAATTAGAAGATGCATAATCGGTATGTGGATTGGTTTTTATCAATCTTCTGATAAGGATTTGGCCCTGTTGCTTTTTTCCCAGAGGTTTAACATCTCTACGATAATTGAAAAAGCAAAGGCCATGTAAAGGTAATTTCGTGGAATATGATAGTGAAGTCCGTCAGCAACTAGGGCTACTCCAACTAGCACTAAAAATGATAGCGCCAGCATTTTGGATGTTGGGTGCTTGCTGATAAAATCGCTTATTGCTTTAGCCGAGGACAACATAACTGCCATTGCAATGATCACCGCGGTGATCATAATCCATAAATGCTCTGCCATTCCAATCGCTGTAACTACGGAGTCGATTGAAAATACCAGGTCAAGGACTATTATCTGGCCTATTACTAAACCAAAGCTTGCGGGTTTCACCGATTTGGTTTTTTCGTTCTCTGGTTCCACAGCTTCCCGTATTTCCACTATTCCTTTATAAACGAGAAATACTCCTCCAGAAAAAAGAATTAAATCCCTCCAGGAAACGTCTTGTTCAAAAATCGTGAATAGAGGTTCTGTCAATCCTATTAACCAAGCCAACATAGATAGTAATACTAGCCTGAGAGCCAACGCTAAGCTTAACCCAATTTTTCGAGCTTTCCCTCGCTGAGATTCGGGCAATTTGTTGGCTACAATTGATACGAAAATTACATTATCGATGCCAAGGACAATTTCCAACATGGTGAGTGTAAGTAAGCTCGCCCAAATCGCAGGATCAGATACCCATTCCATTTTATTGCCTCTTGTTAGGTGAGTTATTAAACCTAAAGGATCATTATCGTATGAAAAACGCGTGTTCGATCTCTAACTCTTTATGGTAAAATTTTCAATGCCTTTGCTCGAGGCAAAGCATATTTCAAGGAAATATTGACATTTGATCAATGCTGCATATATTGCTGCAATCAATTCCTGGGAAAGTGTGGAGCAACGGTTGGATTGCTTCACCGGCACTCGCCCTACCGGGACAAAAAAGATATTCTAAAAAAGGAGCTCACAATGAGCAATCGAATTAGTGCTAAGCATAAAATAGACCGTCGACTTGGAGTGAACCTGTGGGGACGCCCTAAATCACCATTCAATAAAAGAGAATATGGCCCCGGACAACATGGGCAGAGGCGACGTAAGCCCTCTGACTTTGGTGTGCAGTTGATGGCTAAACAGAAATTGAAAGGTTATTATGGGAATATTGGAGAAAAGCAGTTTCGTAAATATTATCAGGAAGCGGTTCGGCGACGAGGCGATACAGGAGAAAATCTCGTTGGCATCCTTGAGTGTCGACTAGACGCTGTTATTTATCGGATGAAGTTCGTGCCGACTGTTTTTGGTGCTCGGCAGTTTGTTAGCCACGGACACGTCAGTGTTAACGGTCGTCGCGTTACCATTCCCTCATTTATGTGCAAGGAGGGGGACGTTATTGAGGTTCGGGAGAAGTCGAGAGAGATACCTATGGTATTGGAAGCAGTAGCATCGAATGAACGCGATATCCCCGACTATGTAGAGGTGGATGCAGCAAAGATGACCGGTACGTTTTTGCGACAGCCAAAACTGGAAGACATACCATACCCTGTCAAAATGGAACCTAACTTCGTTATTGAATTTTATTCGAAAAATTAGAACAAATAAAAAGCCTCTCTTTTTGAGATATTTTTTCCTCTAAACTAGGGGCTTTTCAACTTTTGTCCTTGTCCTTGTTTTTCTGATTCTTCTCACGTTCTCTAAAACCCAGTCCGAGAGCGGCCAAGCCTACTGTCAATAGCCATATAGACCTAGTCCACGGGGCAAAAACCTCAATAACTAGCATCTTGTTGGTATCGCCCCGCTGGAAAAAGACCGGTATTTTTTTTCCAACCTCTAAATCTCGCCTGTCAGATAAAATTATCGCTTCTTTTTGGCCGCGATCTGGGGAGACAAGCTTAGCAAAATATTCAGCGTAATCTTCTAATTTTTTGCCTTCTCTTACTATTTGAGCTTCGCCTATAGAGCCTTCAATTAAAAAATGTCTATGGGGAAAACCAAAATAGATGGAGGCAGCAATAGTTATTATCGATATTAAAAAAAGCGTCTGGGCTGATGGATGCAAAAATCGGCGCATCAGTGGTCGTGGTTCATCTGCCATTGCCAACACCTTTAGTTGTGCAGATGATAGCTGTTGAGTCATCCATTAAAATAGGTATTACAATATTATATTTCCTGAAGTCGTAGCGCTCAATTAGTCATGCAGCAGGCTCAGAATGCAAACCTTTTTCTTCTAGAAAAGTTTTCAATTCCCCTGTTTCATACATTTCCCTTATTATGTCGCAACCGCCAACAAACTCGCCTTTAACATATAGTTGTGGAATGGTTGGCCAGTCTGAATATTGTTTAATTCCATCGCGGATATCCGGGTCCTCTAGAACGTTTACACTACTAAATTTCACCTGTAGATGACTTAAAACTTGTATGACAGCGGCAGAAAAACCACATTGAGGAAATACTGGGGTGCCTTTCATAAATAAAAGGACATCATTAGCGTCTACTTCAGTCTGAATACGTTCTCGTGTTGTGTCATCAAGCATGTTTATATCCCATAGGTTTTTACAAAATTATGCCTTATTAGGAGCAGAGGTTTGTAGGGCGAGAGCATGCAACTCATTCCCCATCCGCCCTTTTAATGAGGAGTATACCATCTGGTGTTGTTTTACTCTAGTTTTTCCTGCGAAGGCCTCAGAAATTATAGTTGCAGCATAGTGGTCGCCATCACCTCGCAAGTCCTCTATGGACACTATCGCGTCAGGAAAATCTTCTTTGATTAGCTGTTCAATTTCTTCAGCATCCATCGGCATAACGGCAACTCCTCTATACTAGTCAGGCGCCGAGCATATAGTCGGGAAGCCATTTGTCATGTTGTGTATATAGTTCTTCTAGAGGCACAGAGCAATTATCTGGAAGTAATAATTGTCCATTTGATGTTGTTTTTCCAATTATATTTGCCGAAATACCTGCTTTCTGGGCCATTTTGAGTAATTTTTCAGGATAAACAGTAGTGATGATATACCGTGACTGCTCTTCCCCAAAATAAAATGCAAAGGGATCAAGGTTTGCTGTGTTAATAATCTCGACCCCTAGTTTTTCTCCTTTATTCAAAGAAGAAAAAGCCATTTCAGTGATTGCTATTAGCAAGCCCCCATCGGAGATATCATGGCAGGCCGTTACATACTTTTCCTCGATTATTCTGCGAATAAAATCCCCATTTGCTTTTTCTTCATCTAGGTCGATAGGTGGTGGAGCTCCCGCTTCTTGTCCAAATATCTCTCTCAAATACAAACTTTGACCTAACCAACCGGATAGCGTTCCAATTGATATTATTGTTTCCCCCGCGGCTTTAAGGTCTATGGTTATATGATTAGAAGTGTTTTCTAAAAGACCTATACCACCTATCACTGGTGTAGGCATAATAGCCTTCCCATCAGTTTCATTGTAAAGAGAGACATTTCCAGATACTACTGGGAAGTCGAGTTTTAAGCATGCATTTGTCATTCCTTTAATGCAGCCAACAAACTGGCCCATTATTTTTGGGCGCTCCGGGTTCCCAAAATTCATATTATTAGTGATCGCAAGCGGTTTTGCTCCAGTAGCAATAATATTCCTCCAAGCCTCCGCTACAGCTTGTGCCCCCCCTGTTTCAGGCTCCGCTAGACAGTATCTGGGGGTGCAATCAACTGTCATGGCTAATGCTTTATTGGTTCCCGAAACTCGAATTACTGCTGCGTCGCCTCCTGGTCTAACAACAGTATTGTTCATTACTAAGTGATCAAATTGCTCCCAAATCCATCGACGGCTCGCCAGGTCAGGGCAAGTCACTAATTCTGTTAACACCTCTAAAATCTGTTTATCCGGTGCAAAATTTTCAGGGTTGATAGGATCACTGACCGGCGTTGCTTCCCAAGGGCGGTCATATTCGGGAGACTCTTCTACCATGGGATCAATGGGAATATTAGCTTTTATTTTTCCGTCTTTGATAATCTCTAAATGCCTTGTATCCGTTAGCTCTCCAATAACCGCAAAGTCTAATCCCCATTTATGGAAAATTTTTCGAGCTTGTTTTTCCGCTTCTGGTTTTAGAACCATGAGCATACGTTCTTGGCTTTCCGATAACATAATTTCATAAGCAGTCATTTCGGTCTCTCGAACAGGGACAAGATCCAAATCCAGTCGCATTCCGAGTTGACCTTTTCCGACCATTTCCACTGATGATGACGTCAGTCCTGCTGCCCCCATATCTTGGATTGCAATAATAGAATCGCCCTCCATGAGTTCCAGACATGCTTCCAATAAAAGTTTTTCTGTGAATGGATCTCCAACCTGCACGGTAGGTCTCTTCTCTTCGGCGTCTTCGTTAAATTCTGCTGAAGCCATAGTAGCTCCGTGAATTCCATCCCGTCCTGTTTTTGC
>CALIMD010000008.1 GCA_938028645.1 uncultured Alphaproteobacteria bacterium | reverse complement strand
GAGATCATGGCCCAAAATAGAGTGCTGGCACCGAACGGGTGTCTCGGCAATTAAAGCATGCAGGGTCGGACAATTCATTTGTAAAATACGGTTCAAAGCGCTAAATATATCGATTTTCACAATTCGCTCTTGTTCTTTCATCACATATGATTGTAAACCCATCAGCGGAGATGTGGCCGAGTGGTCGAAGGCGCTCCCCTGCTAAGGGAGTAGGCGGGAAACCGTCTCGAGGGTTCGAATCCCTTCGTCTCCGCCATAAACCTTTATTTAATTATTTTAAATCAGCAGGTTAAACATTTTATGCATTTTTCGTCCCTATATTGGTCCCCATAAAATCGTTTGCTAGGTGCTTGCTCGGGCACGCGCGCGCGGCTCGGACTCAGTGTATGCGATCCCCTGGTTTACAATGCTTGTACTGACTTTTCTTTAAGTGGCGCAGAGTTGGGTTGGATGTGACGGATATCTCTTGATGAGCGTGTGCACATGTTAATCGTCGGCACTGCTGCCCTAGTCTAGCTCAATGCAAGCGCGCGTGTGCATGAGGCTGTTTCACTGAGCTCTGTTTAACGACTTGAATGTAGGCTATTACCAAAATTCCCGGTGACATGTCTTAGTCTTCGTGATTACCTTTGGGCACGATTTTTGGAAATTGCGAGGCACAATTAGATTGCTGACGATAAAATCAAGTTTCCTAGATGATGTGAACGGATTGCGCATGCATTATTACCAAGTAGGTGAAGTTGGGGCGCCGTTAGTAGTTTTGCTTCATGGGTTCCCTGAGCTGGCTTACAGTTGGCGCAAATTAATCGAACCAATTGCGAACTTAGGTTTTTACGTAGTTGCACCGGATCAGCGAGGTTACGGTAAAACAACGGGCCATACAGTCGGTTATGATGTTGATCTTGCTGAATTTGGCATGAAGAATTTAACAAAAGATGTGGCAGAGTTCGTAGGAAAGCTGGGCTACTCGAAAATTGAACTTTTGGTTGGGCATGATTTTGGCTCACCAGTGGCAGCTTGGACTGCACTGATGCATTCCGGTCTAATTAACCGCCTTGTTCTCATGAGCGCCCCTTTCTCAGGCCCCCCGAGCAAACCCGATGGAAGAGAAAATGACATTCACGAGGCTTTAAAGTTACTGTCACCACCTAGAAAGCATTATCAAAAGTATTTTGGCGAAAGGGATGCTGAAAGTAATATGATTAACGCCCCCGGCGGATTTAAGCATTTTTTGAGGGCTTATTTTCATTGTAAAAGTGCCGGTTGGCCTGGGAACAATCCATTTGGTTTAAATGGCTGGACTGCAAGCGAACTGGCAAGCATGCCTCTGTATTACATAATGAATGACCACGAGGGTATGGCAGAAACTGCCTTATCAATGGCGCCAAACGAAGATGGTGGACTTTCCGGTGGTTGGATTTCGGACGAAGAGCTAGCGATCTATTCATCAGAGTTCCTGCGAAGCGGTCTGCAGGGCGGGTTGAACTGGTATAGGCGCGCGCAAAGCATAGAGGAAAAGCAGGAGCTTTCGGGTTATCTCGGACAAAGCATTAATATTCCCGTAACGTTTATCGCCGGAGAGAAAGACTGGGGAATATATCAAGTTCCAGGGGCATTGAGAGCTATGGAGAAAATTGCCTGTTCCAATTTTCAGGGAACAAAATTGATAGAACATGCCGGGCATTGGGTACAGCAGGAGAAACCTAAAGAAGTTTTGGCAATTATAGCGACAATGTTAGCTTCACTTTGAATAAGTATTCGCCTATCGGCTTTCGTGTGAAAACATTAGTGAAATATTGTTATAATTTTAAAGCGTGCATGCCTTTCTTTCGATTGAATAAGGCATATGCCCGGATATGCTGGACCGTTATGCAAATCTAAATAATACAGTTAAGTCCCAATTATGCACTAATTGGGTGCTATTTTACTTCAGACAGGGTGCGCTTTGTCTAACTTCTGAAAAGGTGAATTATGGAATATTGGCGGATGGTATTGCACCGTAGATATTCCAACACGGGGTAAACATTCATCTTATTCAAATCTATGTTTTTTATTACATTTAAGACAAATCTACGTTTATTGTATTGCACTTTTTCATTAATTATGGGGACTCTTCCCGAGGAGTAGACAGAAGATTCTATACAAACATGTCGTTGGTCAGTGTAAAGAAACAGTTTCAAAATATATTTTATGTGTCTTTGGCCTGCGTGCTCGCGATGATCTTGGTTGAGCTAGTGATAGTGCCGGCCCAAAAGAACTTTTTGCCTGAAATTACCACATTCGCTGCGCTTATATTTCCTGTGCATGGTGTCCGGGTCATTGCAGCTTGGCTGTTTGGTATCTGGTCAGTTTTATATCTCTTTATTGCGAATATTATTATGTATCTTATCTTGTACAGCGAAAATGATTTATCAATAAATTCTTTTTATGCATGGTGCTTGGTTAGCGCCGTTGCATGGTTCTCTTTTGAAATTTTTCGCTTTTGCGGCCTCAATTTTTATGAAAACGGCCGCTCTATTACGAGCAATACTTGGCGACACTTAATGTTAGTTGCGTTCTTTTCGTCGGTGCTCAATTCTCTTGGTCACAATATTATTTATGCTAAAGAAATTCTGCCTGAGAATAGTTTTAATACTCTGTTAGCGTTCATAATTGGTGATACGTTAGGCACATTTATTTGCTTTATGTTGCTGATTGGTGCGTTCAGATTCTTACGAACGATGGGGAAGTAGT
>CALIMD010000007.1 GCA_938028645.1 uncultured Alphaproteobacteria bacterium | reverse complement strand
GCCAAGTTATGGCCTTGAGAGGTACCTGTATCCTGACCATACTTATTCTATTTTTAATTTTAGCAAAAAAACGGTTTAACCTTAAAGTTTATTCATGGCCAAATAATTTTTATCGAGCAGCGGCAATGACAGGTTCGACGTTTTGCTTCATAACTGGTTTAAGCTATCTGCCAATTACTGATGCCATAGCGATAGCGTTTGCCGCTCCATTATTAACCACTTTACTGGCTATTGTTTGGATAAAAGAGCGGGTAGGATTCCACAGATGGGTAGCCATTTTATTTGGTTTCTTAGGAGTAATTATAATTGTGCAACCAACTGGAGATGCTTTTAAGATTGCGGTTCTCGCCCCCCTTGGCGCAGCATTTTTTGGAGCCATAAGAGACGTCATTACAAGAAAAATTACGGGCTCTGAAAGTTCTTTTGCTATCCTACTTACCAGTATGCTTCTTATAACGCTTACGGGATACTTTACCTACCCTTTTGGTTGGTCTGAGTTCCAATTCGAACACCTTTGGCTATTTTTATGCTCAAGTATTTTGGTTGGTTTGGCTCAATATCTTATGATTGAGGCTTTTCGTCTTGGTGAGGTGGGATTAATATCACCGTTTAAATATAGCAGTTTACTTTGGGCTGTTATAATTGGTTTTATAGTATGGGGGGATGTTCCCGGAAATTTAGTATTAGTCGGAGCAGCGATTTTAATTGTCAGCGGGATATATCTTTTACACGCTGAAAAACGTCTACAAAAGGATAGTTAGCCATCTGATGGACGACGAAAGCTTTCAACCTACGCATCTTGATCTCTTAGCTGGCATTAGACCACTTGTTGAAAATTTTACAAATTCAACGGATGAGTTATGTTTTGAAAATTTACCTGAGTTTGGTATTGGGGAAAGAAAAACAATAGAGGCCTTAGCACCTATAGTATTCGGTGGAGCGGCGCATCTTGGGGCCGCCCATGCATTTGCACATATGGACCCCCCTACTCCCTGGATCACCTGGATCACAACACTTTGGAACGCATCATTAAATCAGAATCTACTGCATCCTGATGTTTCCCCAAAAGCGACAATGTTTGAGAATCAAGTCATACAATGGCTTGCTCCATTTTATAATATGTCGGGTGGGCATATGACCCCGGGGTCAACTATATCTAATTTAACAGCATTGTGGGTAGCTCGAGATACTGCACGCATCGATAGAATAGTCACTTCCATGGATTCTCATTTATCGATTCAGAAAGCTGCGAATATTTTGGGCCTCAAGTTATTGAAAGTTACAACAAATCTAAAAGGCGAGATCGATGTAAATGAAATACCCCAGGACCTATCAACATCTGCTCTAGTACTAACAGCCGGGACAACCGCATCTGGAGCGATAGATGACCTTCGAGTAAAAAAAGAAGCCGCATGGCTACATATCGATGCAGCTTGGGCTGGGCCTTTACGGCTATCTGAAAATTTCACTAATATTTTGGATGGTATAGAGAACGCTGATTCAGTATCAATATCTGGACATAAATGGTTTTTTCAACCAAAAGAGTCTGGACTTATCCTTTTTAAAGAAGTGTGCACGGCTAATAAAACCATCAGCGCGAGTAGCGGTTACTTGACAACTAGAAATGTTGGCATTTTAGGTTCACATGGAGCTATTGCGCTCCCATTAATGGCTACGCTGATAGCGTGGGGAAAAAGTGGACTAATTGAACGCTTAGAGAGATCGATGAATCGATCCATTCAATTATGGGAAAATCTCAATGAACACTCCGAAATAATAGTTTTTAACAAGCCAACCACCGGTGTTATTTTGTGGCGCCTCAATACGCATGATCAAACGAAGGAACTATTCTCGCTCTTACCAACTGGGTCGGCATCTTTTATCGAGTACAAGAATCAATTTTGGATCAGAAACGTAGCAGCTAACCCTTCAGTGGACGTTGAGGTTCTTTGGGAAAATATTGACCGGGCTCTGATTAAGTTTAAAAAATAAAGAGCCAAACTATTAAACAGTATATTCCTTAACGAAATCGTAATTAATCTTCACACCTAACCCGGGCCTATCAGGAATCTCTACCATACCGTCGTTTAACACAGGTCCCTGTTCTGCTAACTCAAATAATATGGGGTTAGCTCCAAGTGAATACTCTATTATATGAGCTGCTGGTGATGCGGCGCATACTTGCAAACCTGCAGCAAACATTAGGGCCCCTCCCCATAAATGTGGCGCTAAAAGAATTTGGTGGGCACTAGCTATAGCTGCAATCCTCATAGCCTCTGTGATTCCTCCGCAAATTGCCAAATCAGGTTGAAATATATCAGCAGCCCTGAGATCCGCTAGATCACGAAATGCAAACCGAGTCGCCTCGTTTTCTCCCGTTGCGATCGGGATATCGGTACTCGCCCGTACTTCCCTTAAACCCTTCTTATCATCAGCCGTCACTGGCTCTTCAAACCAGGCGATATTTAATTCTTCCACCATCCGGCAAAACCTTTTAGCTTCAGACACGGTGTACGTTCCGTGGGCATCACACATTATATCGACATCCTCGCCTAATGATTCTCGCGCTGCCTTCACTCTTTCCACGGAATGTCTTACCTCGCCATCAGCTACCCCGATCCTCATTTTAACCGCTTTGAAGCCGCCTCTATCGATATAAGATTTTAACTGCTGTCCTATATTATCGACATCAGCCCAACCCCCAGATGCATAAGCGGGCATTCTCTCGTGACGGCGGCCTCCCAATAACTGCCAAACTGGAGCGTTTAGAGATTGTCCAAGTAGATCCCATAGTGCCATATCTATCCCACTAATGGCAGAAATGGTGATCCCTCTTCGCCCCAAAATTGGAAAGACATGACCGCGGTCTAGTGCGTAATGCCCACGCACTCCATTATACAAACTTTCCCAATGCTTTGAAATCTGGCGGCAGTCTTGGCCTATAAGTACTGGACCTAATTCTTGTTCAATCATTACGCTTAAAGCTCGATTATCACCTGCGCTGGCGACTGTAGCTTTGGCTTCTCCATGACCAATCAAACCACACTCTGTTTCTATTCTTATCAGCGTCATATCAAATGATGCTACAACACCAAAGTCTGAACGATGCTGCTGAATCTCTGGGATCGGGACATGTATCCAATTAGCTTTTACTGTTTTAATCTTCAAAATAAATCCAATCACCAACATCAATTGGGCTTATATCATTTACCATTTTCGGGGGCAATTAAACAACAGCCTGTTCTAAACGCTCAATACGCCAGAGCCAGTTTCTTTAATTGAAGACTGTCAATTAAAGAAACCGCAATTATTCCGTCTCATAAACCAAAAGTTAAAGCTAATATGTTACTCTTGGTTTAAAGAATTTCAGACGACTTTTTGTTTCTGGTTATGGATAATCTTTTGTTCTAAGTGACCAACCAAGACTTCTCTCGCACTAACTGCTCGCTGTCTATTAGTGAAGCTATATTCTCTAATATCATCCGCTTCTAGTCTAATGCTGAAAACATAAAAAGCGCCCTTTTTAACGACGTTCGATGCCGCCCCTAATGCTACTCTTCGCGTATCAAACAACGTTCCAAAGCGCGACTCAATAATTTTAGACATGGACTACTCCCCCGTCAGAATTGGACTTATATGTACAAAAATACCATTAACTGGATTTAAGATCAACTAATCGACATACAATAACTCTAAATGTTAATATTATTTCAAAACTAAATACTTTTGGTGCCCGATTATTAAAATATACTTTCTTAATATTTTTGGTTCCCATACAAAATTGATCACTAGTGGACGAAATATAACAAGCTGATACAGTCGAAAACCGCAGAAAACAGATCTCTAGTAAAATTAGTTACAATTTGTATCCGAAAGTGGCGACCCCTACGGGATTCGAACCCGTGTTGCCGCCGTGAAAGGGCAGTGTCCTAGGCCTCTAGACGAAGGGGTCGCATACAACGGACCTTTTACTAGATGCGTGCTCCAAAATCAATAGAAACACAACATTTTTGATGAAAGAAGTTTAATTTGAAAAAGCACGGCAGGTTTCTCGCAGTATATTTTCGGAGTCGCAAATAACAAAACAAGAACCCAGAGCAACTAAAATGTTAAGTTAGTTTGCTAATGCTATGTCTTCTATAATTATTTGATTACTATTCCGACCTTGCCAATTATTCTCTCTTATTTTTCCGGCCACATTTAAACTGGCATTTTTATGATTTAGTAGTACCTCACCTATTTCAGTATCAAGAGCTCGAAATGCAATCCCTTTAAGGGTTGCGCCATCAGATGATTTTAAATTGCAACGTATATGCTTGTCTCCTACTACCGAAGAATAAGTAACCCTAACCGATGGCAATCCAAAAATCGGTTCAGGGTTGTTAGAACCGAATGGTTCGAGGACACCTAATGCCCTAATAATGTCTTCTTTGACCCCCCCAACAGATAGCACGCCATCCAATTTAAGTTCGGGAAGTTTACCAGTTAATTCGACACCTTCTGAAAAACGGTTACACAAAAAATCCCGAAGGAAATTTATTTTTTGTTTTTCAATAGAAAAACCTGCCGCCATCGCATGCCCACCTCCTGCGGTTAATAAATCCGATTGTACTGCTAACATGATATTAGCGCCAAGGTCCCACAAAGGCACCGACCTAGCCGAGCCTTTCCCTGAATTACCAATTAAACTTATAACGCAGGCCGGTCTGTTATATTTTTCCTTTAATCGTGCTGCAATAATCCCAATTACCCCTGGGTGCCAATTTTGCCCACTGACAACCAATACGCTGTCTTCTAAATTGTTTTTCTCTACTTGCAAAATTGCTTCTTCTAAAACTAATGCTTCGATTTCTTTTCGCGTTGAGTTATTGGCATCCAGTAT
>CALIMD010000006.1 GCA_938028645.1 uncultured Alphaproteobacteria bacterium | reverse complement strand
GACTAGGCGTAGTATATGTGTGGCCTCTTCGCTTTAAGAAAAAGACCCCTTATCGCGGGGGCAGTATAGGGGTTTTTATTAAAATCCTTTTCTTCGAAATCATCGACAGTAAAGAGCTGGTTATCCCCAGTGGCTATCCATGAACCTTTTACCTCTAATTACCCTGTTTCGCATCCTGTTTCCCCGAGAGGTGAACGAATCGTTTTTGGAGAATAGAAGCTGTCCCTAATGAATTGCAAGTAGCGTATTATTGATAATTATACATCCATGAGTAATCAAACAGAGGAAAAATCAAATTTTGACAATTCTACTGTTGTGAGTGGCTTACGGCAGGTGGTTGCCGACAGTTATGCTGTGTTAGCGCAAACTCACATATGTCATTGGAATGTCCGCGGACCTTCTTTCTTTTCACTACACGGCGCATTCGAGATGCAATACACCGAATTGTTCACGGCTATAGATGAAATCGCTGAACGTATCCGGGCATTAGGATCGCTGGCTCCCGGAGGTTTAAGAAATTTGGCAGACATGGCGGAGATGGAAGAAATCGATGAGAACGCCTCCGCAAACGAAATGGTTAAGCATCTTGCGTTAGCGAACCAAGCTGTAGTCAAGCACCTCGTTGAGGCGCGAGATCTTGCAGGTGAATCCGGAGATAATCAGACGGAGGACCTCATGATTGCCCGCATTCAAGTGCACCAAAAGACTATTTGGATGTTAAACAGTTTTCTGGAATCGGCTTAGCCCGAAGAAATTTAATGCTTATAATTCTGCTTAAAACGAATTGCCCGTTAAATTAATTCGAAGCTGCTCGATTTAGCGTAAAAAAATCATACTAAATAGTTTGTCTTCAGGAGAGCCAGAGATTGAGCCAAGACACCGGCAGACATGTCGCTTGGAACCGCACTGTTATGTTTTTATGGGTACAAAGGAAATTCTGCCGCTGATAGCTGGACAATAGTAATAAGAATAGAAGAATTGTTTTTTCGTAATTTGCGATCTGTAAACCAAACAACGCTTTAAAATTGCCAACCATTGTATGCTCATTCCCCCATTTTCATTCCACTATAACAAATTTATTAAGTGGAGGATTATCTTCTGCTCTTTGGATTAATCTAAGCAAATGCAGAATATAAGAAACTTGCTGGTTGTTTTAGGAGATCAGCTCAATGCTGATGCCTCTGTTTTTGAGGGTTTTGACAAGTCCCAAGATGTTGTATGGATTGCAGAAGCAGCTCATGAGTCTGAGCATGTGTGGACGCACAAACAGCGTATAGTGATTTTCCTCTCTGCTATGCGGCACTTTCGGAATTCCTTAGAGGTGGATGGCTATCGAGTTCAGTACAGGCAACTTGCCGATGATGAAAGCTCGGACGAAATTTCGCAACTTCTGCGTGGTGACTTGCAGGCTCTGAAGCCCGAGCGGGTAATGGTTACCACGCCAGGCGAATGGCGAATGTTGCAAGACCTGAAGAAGTCCTGTGAGGAGGAAAATATCCAACTCGAGGTAGTTAGTGATACCCATTTTTTTACCACCATCGACGATTTTCGCGAACATGTTGAGGGTCGCAAAACGCTGCGAATGGAATACTTCTATCGTGAACAACGAAAACGGTTTGATATTCTGATGGACGAAGGCAAACCGGTAGGAGGTGATTGGAATTACGATCGTGAAAACCGCGAGAGTTTTGGTCGGGATGGTCCGCCTGACGCAAACCCAGGCCCAGCTTTCAAGCCGGATGAGATTACCCGTGAGGTTATAGACTTGGTCAACAATCGGTTTGCAGATCATCCGGGCTCATTAGAATCGTTTGCTTGGCCAGTAACCGCAAATGAGGCAAGCCATGCGCTACGGGATTTCATAAAGAACCGTTTACCATACTTTGGCAAATTCCAGGACGCCATGTGGGCCGAGGAGCCATGGTTATATCACTCACTGATCAGTTCTTGTCTGAATCTTAAATTACTCAATCCCCATGAGGTGGTTACTTCGGCTGAAAAGGCCTACCGGGACGGCAAAGCCCCGCTCGCCGCCGTTGAGGGATTTATAAGGCAAATTCTTGGATGGCGGGAGTATGTTAGAGGCATTTACTGGATGCGCATGCCGGAATACTTGGATTACAACGAGATGGGCGCAGAAGAGGCCTTACCCGATTTTTTCTGGACGGGAAAGACGGACCTTGAATGCCTAAAGCAAACGATTGGCCAGACATTGGAATATGGATACGCACACCACATTCAACGTCTCATGGTCACAGGATTGTACTCTCTTTTGCTCGGGGTAAATCCTAGAAAAGTTCACGAATGGTATCTTGCGGTTTACGTCGATGCCGTCGAATGGGTCGAATTGCCAAACACGCTCGGTATGTCACAATATGCCGATGGTGGTTTAATGGCTTCGAAACCCTATATTGCGACTGGTAACTACATTCGGAAGATGAGCAACTACTGCTCAAAATGCCCGCGAAACCCAAAGGAGCGGACAGGTGAGACGGCCTGTCCATTTACCACGCTGTATTGGAACTACCTGATTCGCCATAAGGAGACTCTTAAAAACAATCAACGCATGAGTCTTCAACTCCGGAATCTTGACCGACTAAATTCCGGTGAACGCAGCGCCATTGCTCGAGCAGCTAACCTTATCAGAAAAAACCCAGTCGTTTGTTATTCAAGTAAAGAAACGTA
>CALIMD010000005.1 GCA_938028645.1 uncultured Alphaproteobacteria bacterium | reverse complement strand
GTTCTTCACAGTCATTTGCCTGTCCGATTCTACCCGTTAAGCACCAATCAGAAACTAGTCATTCAAACTAGCATCTCCGGTTTCTAGGTAAAAAGAATAAGAAACGATACCAATAGAGCAAAAAGGGCAATTGCCTCTGTTAGCGCAAACCCAAGAATACCTATACCAAAAACTTCTCCTCTCGCGGCAGGGTTCCGCGCAATTGACGAAACAAGCGACGAAAAAATGTTACCTATACCAACTCCAACGCCAGCTAATGCTATAACAGCAAGACCGGCACCAATCATCTTAGCAGCTTCTAATTCCATTTCTTATTTTCCTCTCTAATAGATAAAAATGTTTAAAAATCTTTCTCAAAACAATATTTCAGTGAAGATGTATTGCATCGTTTAAATACAAGCACGTCAAAACAGTAAATACATATGCTTGAAGGACCGCCACCATTATCTCAAATCCGGTAAGCGCTACCAACAGAACAATTGGCGCAACCCCCAGCACACCAAGCAACACCGTGAAGCCGCCAAAAACCTTCATCATAGTGTGTCCGGCCATCATATTTGCAAAAAGTCGAACAGAGAGACTAACTGGCCTTACAAAATATGAGATCACTTCGATAGGAATAAGCAGCGGCGCTAAAATTAACGGAGTTCCAGATGGAACAAATAATGAGAAAAAGTGCAAACCATGACGAACCAATCCAATGACAGTCACACCTATGAAAATTGTTGCTGCCATCGCGAACGTGACGATAATCTGGCTCGTAAAAGTATAGGAAAACGGGATCATACCCACCAAATTTCCTACTAAAATAAACATGAACAATGTGAATATAAAAGGGAAATATTTACGACCTTCCGCTCCAACATTCTCTCGTATCATATTTGCTATGAATTCGTAGGACATTTCCGCCATTGATTGCCACCGCCCTGGTACCAACCTTCCGCCGCGCATGCTCAACGTTAAAAAAGCCGTGACAGAGACTACCGTAATTGTCATCCACAACGACGAGGTCGTGTACGATAAGTCGACTCCCCCCAACTCGAATGGAACAAGGGATTTTAATTTAAACTGCTCAACGGGTGAAGCCACCGCAATTCCTCTCTTTAATCACTCTTTCCGTTTTAGGTCTGTCTTCGCACGAGTATTTCCAAACCCAACTGACATCCCCATACCGTTAACTGCTCTATACACATTCATCATTCCAGCGGCTGCTCCTAGAATAAAACAGACAATAAGCATCCAAGGAGATGAATTCAACCATAGATCGAGCCCATATCCTACACCAGTGCCGACTGCAACCCCTGCAACCAGCTCTACCCCTGCCCTTGCGGCGATTCCCGCAAGGGATGGCGGAAGCTCCCCTCTGGTTTTGTGCACAGAATTGTTACTTACATCCCTCCTCATTGAACGAATTCTTTCGTCCAACTCCTCTATTTTAACCGGTTTTTCTTCTTTTTCATCCGGCATTCAACCCGCGGCATCCCTTAGATCAAAAACAACAATCATCAATAAATTCATTGGTCTACTTTTGGCCCAACATAAGGAAAACTCATACAACATGTCAAGAAAGAAGAGCCCTTAATTTACAGTCATAAATCTATTGTTTTTCAGGACTTTATAATCAAACTACATCCCTCAGTTCTTCAGCTCCTTCTAGATTTACAGAAACTAGTTGGCTAATACCCTGCTCAGCCATCGTTACACCGTATAACCTATCCATTCGAGCCATCGTTAGTCGATGATGTGTTATGATTAAAAACCTTGTTTGAGTTGTTTGGCAAATATCAGTCAATAAAGAACAAAATCTATCCACATTAGTATCATCCAATGGCGCATCCACCTCATCTAACACACAAATTGGGGATGGGTTTGTTAGAAAGGCTGCAAATACTAATGCCAATGCAGTCAGCGCTTGTTCCCCACCAGATAACAAGGACATAGATTGAAGCTTTTTCCCGGGAGGACTGGTCATGATTTCAACCCCTGCATCCAAAGGGTCATCGGCTTCAACTAACGTTAGATGGGCCGTACCTCCGCCAAATAGTCGCACAAACAATTCTTTAAAATGGTTATTCACCGTATCAAACGCCTTAAGCAGTCGATCTCTGCCTTCTTTATTCAAAGACGATATGGCTCTGCGAAGACGAGAAATTGCACCTGTTAAATCATCTCTCTCTTTTTCCATCGTCGTTAATTGCTTATCTAACTCCTCCATTTCAATCTCTGCTCGTAAATTGACGGGTCCAATCCTCTCTCGTTCCCGTGTGAGGCGTTCTAAACGGGCCTCGGTAGTCGTTAAATCGGGCAATTCCTCTGAATGCTCTATTCCTGCTTTCTCAAGAATTTGTTCTGGAAGACATTCCAGTCGTTCCTCAATACGGTCCTTTATTATTTTTAGAGAGTGATTTACCTGTTCTAACGCAGCTTCTGTTCTTATACGCTCTTCACGCCTCTCCGCTAAATCCCGATCCGCTTGCCTGGACATCTTATCGGCATCATTGAGTTCGACTTCGGATGCGGCTAATAAATCAGCAACTTCTCTTCTTGAAGCTTCAGCTACCTGAGCACGGTCCATTAAATCATTTCTTTGAGCCACTATTTCTTGCGGCCGCTGTTCCAATCGATCAATCTCTGATTGTTCAAAGCCCTTCCTGCTTTCCAGTTTTTCTATTCTTATTTTTGCCTGCACTGACCGCTCTAGCCAGGTTTTATGTTCAATGCTTATAGCTTCTAGTCGTCTAGCCCTATCTCTTGATAACCTAACTATTTCGTCATAAGCCGCTCTGGCATCAACCAACTTGGAACGTTGCAATGATAACTTTTCTCTATTTGCCGCATTTTCTGCTCTGAGATCTTCTATATCATCCAAAGATTCCATATCTTTTCCCGCAGTCGCCTTTTGTTTTTCTGCTTCTTGTCCCTCCATCGTAAGTTGCTTAATTGTTTCATCAAGACGGCTGACGTTATTATTCCAATCCGACTGCTCTTGCACAGCCGCACTTAAACGTTGGCGTGCTGCATCCAGTTCTTCATAAGCATTCTTGTAATTTATCCTTTCATTTTTTTCTTGCGCATCAAGTTCGTCCAGTCGCTCTCTTAATTTTGTAAGTTTATCCGATGCATTTATTTGTTCCACTGTTAGTATCTCAGTATTTCTTTCTATTTCTTTTACACGGTTTTGCTGTTGAATACGGATTTGTGCCGAGCTCACTATACCCGGTTCAGTAACATAGCCATCCCAGCGCCAAAGTCCGCCATCAACAGTAGTCAAACACTGTCCTTGCACTAATTCCTTCTGCAATCGCATAGCTGTCGCAGCGTCATAAGCTATTCCGATCTGATTTATACGGTCTTTCAGGATCGCTGGCACTTTAACCTGATCTGCCAGCGTTTGCACGCCTTCAGGTAATTTAGAGCCTTTATGTTTTGACGTATTGTCCGTCCAAAATCTTTTTCCTGTTATTGAGTCACCCGTTCTTATGGGAGCGGTTAAATCATCGCCTAAAGCTGTCGAAAGAGCTTTTTCGTAGCCTTCATTCACGTCTATAAGATCGACAATGGGTGTTTGATCCCTATCTATATCCGCGGACAACATTGCAGATAGTGATTCCGTTTCGGCTTCTAGTCTTGTCAATTTTGACGAAATCTCTTGAACTACGCGATAGGCTTCATCGACTAATCTACTACACTCCGCCTTATCATTCTCTATGACACTCAGCTTGGAAGTCGACTCATTAACCGCTTGAGAAATTTTCTCCAAAGCACTTTCTAATCGCTCAACATGTTCAGCGCTACCGGCATTTTCATCCAATTGTTTTCTCTGACTTTTGATGTCGTTAATTTGAACAAATAATCGTTCCTTTTTCGCCTCAGCCAATTCTATTTGTCTGCCCAATGATGCGCGACTTGCTTCATTTAGTGCAACACTCTCGGTTATTTGAGCAACTTTTTTTTCTAATAAATCTGCGTCTTGGTTGATTTCAGCAAGTCTCGAGGCTGCTTGTTGTTGAGCCCCCTCTTCCTCAGTAGAACTTTTTTCTATAGATGCTTGTTCAGCTATTAGGTTTGATACAGCTACCTCAGACTCTTTTTCAAGCGCTTCCTCTCTTACTATATCGTCATTTATCTGAGCTAATCTTGTTGCCGCTTCTGCCCTAGCTTGATCAATACGGCTCCTTTCCCCATCGAGCTCGTTTAATGCAATCGTTATTGTCTGAACAACAGACGCCGCCTCTGCATCTTGTGTCCTGAGAGCCGGCATTTTCTCAGCTATATTGGCGCGTTTTGTTGATGCTCTGGCAGCTAACTCAGTTGCGTCATTCACTGCGGCGCTTGCATGCAGCTCGATTTTTTCCGCCGTCTCTTTTTCAGTTAAGTTAGATTGCCAGCGACTGAACAATAAAATTGACTCTGCTTTTCTAATTTGGTCACTGATGGTTCTATATCTCATGGCCTGCTTCGCCTGTTGCTTCAACCCTTTCAGTTGCGATTGCAACGACGTCAAGATGTCCTCTAAACGTTCAAGGTTAGTTTCTGCGCCCTTCAACCTTAACTCTGCTTCATGCCTTCTTGTATGTAGTCCTCTAATATTTGCAGCCTCTTCTATGACTATCCGACGCTCAGAGGGTTTTGCATTTATTAAAGCACCTATTCTGCCTTGACTAACAATCCCAGCTGATCGGGCTCCTGTTCCAGCATCAGCAAACAAAAGTTGCACATCGCGGCTTCTTATATCTTTACCATTCACTTTATAATTGGAGCCCTTGGTTCTCTCAATTCTTCTGGTTACGTGCAATTCTTTAGAATCGTTGAACCCACTCGGCGCTTTTAGATCTGGGTTTTCAACTAACAGAGAAACCTCAGCTAAATTACGAGACGAACGCGCAGATGTTCCATTAAATATGACATCATCCATCTCACCACCGCGCATTCTTTTGGCTGATGTTTCTCCCATCACCCAGCGGAGAGCTTCCACAAGATTTGATTTACCACAGCCGTTTGGCCC
>CALIMD010000004.1 GCA_938028645.1 uncultured Alphaproteobacteria bacterium | reverse complement strand
GATTCATAACCCAGTTCTTCCGCCAGTTTCACACAGTCGACTATTTGGGAGGCGTTTGGGCCGCCAGAAAAACCTACAGCAATTCGTTTCATTTAATGCCTTCCGTAAGATAGTACTTATTATAGAAGTTAATTTTAGTTATTACATTTCTTCTTTTCAGGATAGATAAACCTTAAAGTTACCTAAATAAGTATAGCCTCTAACTCGGTAAAATCTTTTACGATTAGGTCTGGTTGGTGAGGACTTTCCCCAAATGGCCGCTTTCTTCTATCTATGAAAACAGTTCTGAAACCCCACGCTTTTGCTCCTATACAATCGAAGGCATGGTTAGCTACAAAAAGTATGTTAGAGCGCTCTATATCCTCAAATTTGGTTGCTATTATCTCCTCTGCTTTAGCATACGTTCTTTTATCAGGCTTGAAGGCTCCAGCTTCTTGCACCGAAATGGTCAGATCAAATGTAAAACCAATATATTGTTTTGCCCGTTCCAACATGTCTCTGTCACCGTTTGAGAGTATTGATAACCGGTAATGTTTATGAAGTTGCTGCAGACTTTTTAAGACCTCAGGAAATGGTTTTAGTTCTTCAATTCCTGAGACAAGCCATTCCACTTCGGATTGAGAGTAAGGAATATTTGCTCTGGTAAGAACTTGGCTCACTGCTCTGTGCCCAATTTGTCTATATGAAGTATGTCCTCTATCAATGAGGGCATCAATCATGGAGTCCTCAAAATGAGTGCGCCGCCACCAGGTCACAAACTGATGAGGATTTCCAGCCCATCCTTTATCTTTAAGAAATGGCGTTACTAATTCAGTTAGTCCGGTCTGCATATCAACAATTGTGCCATATTGATCGAACGTTAAAATCTTTATTTCACGTTTCAAAATTTCGGTGATTGAAGCAGACATCTTCGTTCCTTTTAAACGCACAGAAAACATTTAAATTACAGGTTTATTTTGCGTTGGTCTTATCGAGAAACTCAAGCAATAATTTAGAGGTTTCATCAGGTTGTTCCTGTTGTACCCAATGTCCTGCTCCTGGTATAAGATGAAAATCATTCATATTGGTAAAAACCTTATCTTGCATGCGTTCCGCGGCACCAGGTCGTTGAAAAACTCCCCAGTCGCTGCTGCCAGAGATAAAGCAAGATGGTATATCTATTGTTTTACCGGAAAATATTTCAAGCTCTTTAGTATCGAAACCGGTTGTACCACGACGATACCAGTTTAACCCACCTTGAAAACCATTTCTCGTATACTCTTCTGCGTAAATAGCTAATTCATTATCTGTCAGCCAGGAGTTCGCATCTATCTCAGCACGACTTGGCATTTCCTTTCCAACTGCTTGCGGCATCGTATCGTCAAGGTCCATTATGTAATAAGTAGGCATCTTCTCCAGTTCGCTTGCGATCCAAGCGTGTAGTTTATGTGGTTTATTAGCCTTCCAGTCGGCACTTTTGTGGTGATAATATGCCCTAAGAAATTTATGGATACCCTGTGGGCATTGCGTCATGTCGGAATTAGCCGGTTCTGTCGAATAATACCAATGATAATGTTTTCGGGGGCGAGCGAGTTCTCGCATCGATTGATGGATGTCAATTTTGTTTTCTAAGCTAGGCACTTCAGTATCTTTTTCTGTAGATATTTTGGGTGGTCCATCAAAAGGTGCGCTCATCAGAACGCACCGATTAAAAATATCGGGGCGGACAAGCGCACACCATGCTGCAACCGATGCGCCATAATCATGCCCCACAACGCCCGCAATTTTTTCGTGTCCCAATGCATTGATCAAGCCTATGGCGTCTCGAACCGTATTCAACAAATTGAATGGAGTAAGATCACTGTCAAAACCAACTGGACCCCAACCTAGTGTTCGCCCGTATCCTCTTAGGTCAGGGGCTATGACGTGGAAACCTGCTGTGGCAAGTGTGGGTATTATCTTCCGCCAGCTGTAGGCTAATTCAGGAAAACCGTGAAGCAGTAAGATTACAGGTTTATTTGACCCCTCGTATCCTGCCTCTAACACATGCATTAAAAGTCCATTGGTATTATCTATGAATCGTGATCGCACACCAACTGGAAGCACTGACGTGTCATATGGGATTTGTAGGGTCATAGATATTCCAACTCATTAATTTTTTTTACTTATTTTATGAATAGCATTTTTAATTGCATCAGCAATTCTAATTTCAAAGCCATCTGGCACATGTGGTGCAACTGGAAGCGAAATAGTTTGAGCAGATAGCCATTCTGCAACAGGGAATTGTCCAGGCTTATAATCATATTTTTCTCTATAATAAGTCATTAATGGAACTGGGCCAGGATAATGAACTGAGGTGCCTATGTTTTGGGCGTTCAACTCTGCTACAATATCATCTCGATTTAAACTGCCATCTCGAGGCAATATCGCATTTAGGCAATAGCAAGAAGAACGAGCTTTGCCCTGTACCGGATCAAAAACGGTTATCTCGTCAATTTCCGATAAGGTATTTTTAAGGGCATTATAATTTGTTTCTCGGATCTTTAATTTATGGTCGAGTTTTGCTAGCTGGCAGAGACCGACGGCTGCTTCAACTTCATTCATTCGGTAATTATATCCTAGTATAGGGACATCGTAAATACCAGGTTTTCTGCGCGTTTGATGACTATGGTCGTATCCAAATGCTTTTCTTTTTCTTACTGATTCTGCAAGCTCGGGATCGTTAGTTGTTACCATCCCGCCCTCAATGGTAGTCATGTGTTTAATAGGGTAAAATGAGAAACAACCTACGTTACCAAGAGCGCCCGCTTTTGTTTCTCCATATAATGCATCTACAGCTAACGCTGCATCTTCTATTACGAACAGCTGATGTTTTTCTGCATCGGCATTTATTTTATCCATGTCACAAGGTAACCCTAGAAAATGGACCGCCATTATACTTTTAGTATTCTCGGTTATTTGGGTAGGGATA
>CALIMD010000003.1 GCA_938028645.1 uncultured Alphaproteobacteria bacterium | reverse complement strand
ATACGACCCGATGAATAAGATTGTTGTTAATCCGTGACCATTCTTTGGAAACGGCTTCATCTCCTTTATGGTGTGCCATCGCAGATGCTTTTGGAGAAAAAATTGTCATATCACAACCACGTTCTTTCAAGGCTTTCAGCTGGTTGTTTTCAATGCTTTCACAAATTTCATCATCGCTGATGTCCGCAAGTGTTGCCGGTGGCATGTTAACATTTTCAAAATGGGCAATCTGTGCCTCTCGGTATGTCTGCAGTTTTGTAGGAGCGGTTGTGTAATGACCGTGACAATCTATAATCATGACTTGTTGTCCTCCGGTTTTCCACTGACAACCCCTGGCCCATTGGCTCGGTAGATGAGCCCCTTTTGAGCTAGCTTAACGCGCATATTGCCCATATCGAGCCCCAATTCCCCACTTTTATAACGTTTTCGTATTGTTTTCTCTTGTTGTTCTCGAGCCTTTGCAGCTTCCACCACATTGGTAACATCATTTGCGGGTACGACAACGACGCCATCGCTGTCTGCTAGAATTGCATCTCCGGGATTGACGACGACCTCTCCGCAGGAAATAGGCACGTTTATGTCGCCCAGAGTCTCCTTGACTGTTCCATGGGCAGATATCACCTGAGACCAGACTGGGAAATTCATCGCCTCCAGATCATCGATATCTCGACAGCCGGCATCGATGATCAACCCGCGAACGCCGCGGCTCTTGCACAATGTTCCTAAAAGGTCGCCAAAATAACCAGAGTTAGATCTTGATATCGGGCTGACCACCAGAATGTCTCCTTCCTGGCATTGTTCTATGGCCACATGAATCATTAAGTTATCGCCAGGGGGAACAGCGACCGTTATTGCTGTTCCGCTAATCCTAGGGCCTCGAAAAATTGGTCGCATCCTGGCAGCCATGAGTCCAGTACGACCTTGCGCTTCATGTACAGTTGCAACACCGTACTTCGACAGAGCATCGGTGTTCAAACGGTCAGCGCGGTGAATTTCGGTATTTACGATTGGCATTTTTTTCTAACCTTTCATTTTGATTATACATGCCTCAAATTCTTTTCGCAGTTTTGATGAATTGAGGTTCCGCCCGATAAAGACGAGGCGCGAGACCTTTTGCGAGTTTGTGCCCTTAATTATAGGAACGCTGTCTAGAGTCATGTTTACCGCTTGAATAATCAAAGGTTGCTCATCATCAATCCAGACAATGCCTTTTGTTCGTAGAATATTCTCGCCGTTCTTAAGCAGCAAATTAGATAACCAGTTATTGAACTTATGTTGGTCCAAAGGTTGTTCTGCTATTAAAGACAAGCTTGTAATTCCTGCAGCTTTGATATGATCGGCAGAAGGGTTAGAAATATTATTTTCCAAAGTGTCGAGATCTACACAAATGTTTTGTTCGTCGAAGCTACGTTTGTCGATCAGGGCTTGAATTTTAGCTTCATCCTCCCGGACAATTTCTGCAAAAACATTCAATTTCTTAAGATCTTGGACTAGACCTGCCAACCATTCGGGATCAGTATCACCCAAGCGGTTCAGGATGATTGTATCGCTGAATGCCAATTGTTCTGCAGCTGTTGGCCAATCTATTAGCTGTTTTTCAATGCGCTCGGCATCTACTAGGCAAAGAACGGAACCAATATCTACGCGGGAGGCAATTACGCGATCAAAAATTATCGATTGCACAACAGGCCCTGGATTTGCAATGCCAGAGGTTTCTATGATGATCCTATCCAAATCAGATCGTTCGCTCAGAATTTTGCGCATTCCGCGGATCAGATCACCGCGCACTACACAACAAACACATCCATTACTGAATTCCAGAATTTCTTCGGCACCGGCATCGAAAAGATCGCCGTCAACTCCAATTTGGCCAAATTCATTAACAATAACAACAATGTTCTCACTACTTTTAGAGGCGAGAAATCTGTTAATTATTGTAGTTTTTCCGCTCCCAAGGAAGCCTGTTACAATCGTAACATTTGTTCGCTTTTCATCACTCATTGCGCCCAGTGCCCAACCTATTCCCACGGTAACAGGGACACGTGGATAACCTCGCCACTTCCACCGACTGCTTTGATTGCTTCATGCGTGTCGCTCAACCCAAACCGGTGCGAAGTAATTTTGCTGAAATCAAAATCCTTAGATGTCAGCAATTCAAGCGCTTGTTCGCAGCTTTCAAAATTGTGTCCGCGTGCAGATTTAATGGTGATGTATTTATTTGCAATCTTTGCAAATGGGAAAGAGGGAAACTCGGTCAACTCACCTTGTATCAGCAACGTACCGCCCTTACGCTTAAGAGCTTCAATGCCGAGCAATGTTGGGATTGTTCCAGCCCCAGCAGTACAATCAAGCGCTACATCAACACCAAAGCCACCTGTTTCATCTAAAATGGCATCCAAAGGGTCTTCTTCATCGACATTAATTACACGTGTCGCGCCTAACATTTTGGCAACCTCAAGGCGGGGACCATCTCTGCTAGTGCCAGTTACAATTATTGTAGACGCACCTGCCTGTTTACAGGCGACAACTTGGCTAAGCCCCTGCTGCCCCGGCCCTTGCACAAGCACCTTGCTTAGAAAGCCAACATTGCAATCAAATAGAGCCCATTGGATTCCATTAGCCATTGGCGTAACAATACCCGCCAATTCAGCTGTGAGCACATCAGGCACCTTGTGCAGCACAGAATTCCATGGAAGAAACATGTACTGCGAAAACCCGCCATAAAGATGAGGTTCTTTTTCGGTGGAAGTATACCCAAATCTTATTGCATCAGGGTTACGGCGCCAGTCAGTTGCAATACACAAACGAAAATCTCCGCTCTGACAATGATCACAGTTCCAGCAACCAACGTAGTGCTCAGCGAAGACCCGATCGCCTTCCTTTAGACCCCGGCGCTGCTGAAAAGTCTTGCCTGCCTTAGCAATAACACCAATATTCTCATGTCCCATGATCACCGGGTCAGCAATCGGCGGTTTCGAGTAAAATTTAACATCCGTTCCACAAATTCCAGCAACCTCCACCTTCAAGAGGGCGCAGTCTTCCGGAACATCCGGCATCTGAAATTCCCGGAATTCAGTTTTATTGGCGCCGACCCGAACAGCGGCGGTTACAGTTTCAACCATTGTATATTGCCTTCTAGTTTGTCCACTGCAGTGGAATTATCCAATTGCAGCTAACAAATTAGTCTCAAACACAGACCTTTTATGGAAGCTTCCAGTATTTGTCCTTTCAGGTATTTATTTCAGAGCGCTGTATTGCGAAAGTCGCATCCGAAGCAAACGGAAAATAAAACCAAATTTTAACCATGCTTTAACAAAAAAAAATTAACCCTCCGGGAGCCCCGACTTCAAGCAAACTTTGCTCAATCGAACATTGATCTATAGTTAAAGATATCTACCCGGCCGACCGATTGGTTTCTAGAATAATCTGCATCCAGATCAAATTTGCACAATCGTTCCGAGTGTAGAATGAAGCAAAACAGCCTATTTTTGTTAACTTCAGTTCTGCGTTCCATGCGCAAGCTGGCCTCACTCTTGGGTCCAGTTTGATTAAAGTGAGATGGTCCAAGAGAAGCAAAGGAACAACCCCTTGGATTTTTGTATATATAGCTTTGAAAACAAACAGGTTAATTCATTTACTCTTCTTTTGATTAACTTTCACTAGAAGAGCATTGATCTAGTGATTACACAGCATCTTGGAAATTAACTTCTGTGACATGCCCACTCGAGTATCCTTTCGCTACTTCAAAACCAGTCCTGAGATCATCCAGCCTGCAATCATGCTGTATGTGAGATTTCCACTCTCACTGAGAAATGTGGAAGACCTGCTTCATGAGCGTGGAGTAGATGTAAGCTATGAATCTGTCCGCTACTGGTGGCACCGGTTTGGCTTTAAGTTCGCAAGCGAAAATTGATTGAACTATCTGATGAGGCTCTCTCTTATTAAAGTAAGACATGTAACTTTCCGGTTAAATAGGAAGTAGGGGTGTTGGATCACTAGAATTGTTTTTCCGCCATTGGTTCAAGACACAGTGGTTTCCCCAGAGCAAACGAAGCAGTAAAAACACACTTTTTTGCACACCTAATTAATTATTAAATAATATGTTGAAATTAAATATTAATATAACACCATCGCTACTGAAAATCCTCGTGTCGGTGGTTCAAATCCGCCCCCGGGCACCACTTTCCAAAACAACATGCTGATATTGTGGAAAAATTAATTTTTTCGGGATACGCCGTGGTAGGCTATGGCGCAACTTTATGGCAGCTTCCTTGTCTCTTTTAGCTAACGTGCGTGGAGGAGTTTTATTCAGGCTCTACAAAGTTAAAATTTCTAGTCACATGTCAATAAAGGCATTAAAATTAAAGGGCGTAAATTCCGTCAGTTTAGTAGCTATTGGGTCTTTGATGCCTAGGACATGCAATAAATCACTACAGCGTAAAGGCGATGAAGTTGCTGGAATTGAAGTTACTCGCAATTTCGAACCATTTAATCAAAGAAACGATATATTTTCACGTGCTTTTTGGGACAAGACTGTTCGTACAGATCAAACAGATGCTTTTTTTGCCTCGCACCGCATGGAAGCAACACCGCGGCGTGGCGGTGGCTTTAATCAAAGAGATTTTGCCTTGCGGAATGCGGCTTGGATAGTTTCTGACATTATATCAAACCGAGGGTCCTCAGAGGGACGCCGTGAGGGGTTTCAGGCACCTATTGCCCCGGACACACCTGTTGCTAGTAAAGCCGTTGCGGTCGACGATCCAACTAAAATGGCAAGAGAAATTAAGCGAATAGCAAAATTTTTTGGTGCGGATTTATGCGGCATTACTGACCTTGATGATCGTTGGATTTATACGGCACGCGTAGATGCTCGTGACATGTCATCTGTTCCACAAGAACTGCCCGAAGGGCTGACGTCTGTCATCGTATTGGGCCATGAGATGGACGCAGAGCTTGTTTCAACATATCCTTCTGCACTCGCAGGTGCAGCGACGGGACGCGAATATAGTCGCGAAACGACTATAGTCATTCAGTTGGCAGCTTACATACGCAACCTTGGTTTTGAAGCAGTTCCGTCGATGAACGATACTGCCCTCGTAATTCCATACGCTTTAAAGGCAGGGCTGGGGGAATATGGGCGGAACCAAATGGTTATTACTTCCAAATTTGGACCGCGTCTGCGCTTTTCAAAAATCCTCACCAACTTGCCGCTGGCACATGATGCTCCAAAACCCATAGGTGTTAGAGCATTTTGTGATATTTGTACAAAATGTGCGGATGCCTGCCCCGTAAAGGCACTGCCATATGGTCCCCCGAAAGAAAATAATGGTGATATCTCTGCGATCAAAGGGGTTCGGAAGTGGACTTCGGATTCTAAAAAGTGTTTTTCATTTTGGGCAAAATTGGCGTCAGATTGTGCAATATGCATGCGTGTATGCCCTTTCAACCGTGACTATACGAAATGGGTTCACCGGCTTTGGTTGAAATTAGCGTTGGGTCCATTGCGCAAATTGGCTTTGAAATTGTCCAGTCATCATGGTGAGCGAAAAAAACCAGAGATGTGGTGGAAACTATGATCGGCCTTAAGTTTATGTTGGTAAAGTTTAAGTGGATCAAGTTAAGAACGACTTCGGTTGTTTCTTTGGATAGATGCTCTCTACAGTTCGGCAGCTAAATCATTTTTTGCATTAATCCTTTTTCATAGTGTTTGGATTTCATCTTTTTTTGAAAGATTATGGCTAGTCCGATGCACTCCACTGCAAGAATATTTATTCAGCTCTGAACGCTCACACAGCAGAATTCTAAGAAGGTTTAAAAAGAAAATCGCTTGATTAATATTTGGAATAAAAATTTATTATCTAACACATTGCAAAGCTTAGGTTTAGGCGGCTATAGTCTTTAGGCTGAATGAAGTCTAACCAAGGGCATCCAACTAAATGCCTAAACTGCCTTATCTCTTTGTATTTTTTGTGTTTCTGACGACCGCTGTGTCTTCGCAGTCTTTGCCTTTAGATAATTCAGTGACCTTGCTTGCTGACAAGATAAAAATCACCGAGGATAATATCTTGATTGCAGAAGGCAATGTTGAAGCCCGTCGCGGCAATCAACTTTTAAAGGCTACAAAGCTGATTTTTGATGATAAGACCGAGGAAATTTATGTTGAAAATATAACTATTTTTCTGGAAGGTCAGAATACTAAAATTTTAGGTAGTGAAGGGCAACTTGGACTTGAGATGCGTGCGGGTCTCATTCAAGCCGCAAATATTTTGGTTGATGAAAAGCTAAAAATTTCTGCCAGCGAAGTTTTTATGGACGGCGGTGAAGTCGATCGGGCTAATAATATTTGGCGGGTTACAACCTGCAAAGAGTGCAAAGCTAAGCAACCTCTGTGGCATTTTTCTGCACGAAGCGCGGACCGCAACGCTGATCGAAGTGAAATTATGTATAAGAATGTTGTTTTAAAGGTAAAAGGCGTTCCGGTGGCCTTTACGCCATACCTGAGATTACCCGATCCCAGAATAAGTCGAGCTAGGGGCTTCCTCATGCCATCGTTAGAGGTGTCTTCAAAGTTAGGTACAGGTGTACGCATACCTTACTTTGTTCCCATAAAAGACGATAAAGATCTCTTGCTCACGCCCCTTTTGTCTACAGAAACAAATACGTTAGAGTATCGCTACAGGCAGGCTTTTGAAAATGGAAATCTAACAGTCAGCGGAGCCGTTTCAAAAGATACCATTCACCCAAATGAGTTAAGATATTTCATTAAAGCCGACGGCTCTTTCGTTTCGGCCAGTGGATACCATATCAATTTTCAGACGGGTAAGGTTTCAGATGATGGTTACTTGGGTGACTATGGGTATTTCTCGGAAGACAAATTTGAAACACGCGTCACTTTGGAAAAGGAAGAATTTGATGGAAAGGGAAATCTAAAGCAATCGGTCAAATTGGTTCGTAATGATTTTTTTGACAATACGACAGAAACGGAAGTTACCGGATCTGTAGGTTACTCTAGGCCCATCGCGCAAAACCTTTTGCCCGGACAGGTTTTAGGATCTTTGGACCTTACAACAAGTTCATCAAAAGCGAGGGACGAACAAGTTACACCCTTTTCAAGCGAAGCAACTGCAAAAGTGAGCCATAGCTATGCAAAGCAGCTTGGCAAAAGATTAGAAATCTCGACTGTAGCTGAAACTGAACTAAACATCTCACTAGATCCTGAAAATGAAAGCCCCAACGATCCACAATCCCAGATGAAGAACAAAGTCGGCTTTGTTGCTAAGTTACCTTTTTCCAATACAGGAAATAAAATCTCACAAACTGTCGAACCCGTTTTCACATTGAGCTATGGAAATCAAACTACGGATGATGCCTTTGAACTTTTTCGCTCCAGTAGCGTGGTGAACACTGGTGAACTTCATAGACCTGAAGAAATAAGTGGCTTCTCAGAGGAATGGGAAGGGTATGGGGCAAGCCTAGGTCTCAATTATTCGGCATACTGGGATAGCGGCTACACGATAAAAGTGTCTACTGGCGCACCGATTGTGTCGAACCCGGCAGACAAATCCGATTTGGGCAATGGTTTTCCTGACTCCAGTATCGCGTATGTTCTAGGCGGAGCGTTTTCAACACCAGAATTGATGAGCTTTGACTCTAAGGGCCTGTTCTCATCAAAGGGGGAATTAGTGAATGCGCAATCAAGCCTAGGGTTGAGTTTTTCCTTTGGGGATAATTGGTTGGCAAGTGCAACCACTAGATACGACCGTCTGAGTGATCATCAAATAACTAGCGAATTAAACATTTCTACGGCAATAAGGGATTGGAAAATTTCTGGTAAACAAAGCTATTTGGATGGCCAAAGAGATGTTTTCGAGGCTTCTGCAATTTACGAAGATGAATGTACGCGTTTCTTAGTTGGCATGAAAAACAGGTTTTCATCTATAGGAAGCTCAAGTTCTGTTCAGACGTTTTCTGTTAGTATCCAACTCAAGCGCTAATAGAAAATTGTCCTTTCAATTCCAAACCTTCTTGTGGCACCTTAGTTTTGCTCATTGTACATTATGCTGTTTCGCGGGCCCTAAAAGCATGACGCACCAAAACGGTCGCCATGCCTAGGAAACCGCCAAGGACAATTGATAGCGCAAGAATTAATGTTGGCCTTTTTTCATAAGCAAACTGCATTTGAACTGTATTGTATTCTACAGCTTTAAAAACCTTGTCCTCGCTTAATGGGGTTTGTTCAAGGGCATCTCTGGCAAGTTTGGCAGTTCTATCTTGTTCAATCAAAGATATGGCTGAGTTAATTCTCTTAAGATCGGGCAGATGAGATTCATTTAGCTTACGCTTCTTCAATATAGCTATTTCAGCTTCAAGAGCCTGGCGACCTTTAAAGTAAGTTTCAGTGTTCCCAAAGGCATGGTTGGTAAATCCTTTTTCGAAAGCATTTTCGATGCCTAAAGCTTTCGCAATTTCCAGATGCTCTTTCAGTCTATCAATTTCTTGCTGAATGTTTTTTGAGAAGTTAGCTATTGCGAAGGATTCCTCAACGGATAGTTCCTCTAAAATGAATTTTATTCGTGCAGAATGCTCTGATGTTTGCGTTTGGAAATCATCTCTAACAGATTTTTTAGTTTTGATGCCCGCAGCCTGCAGAGTATTTTTAACTATTTGCTGCGCCAAGGCTTCATCTTTACCCTGAAAAGTGATGACGATCATCCCGTCTTTGCCAAACGATGTTTTGAAACTTCTTGATGCATCTTCAAAAGAATTCCGATAATCCTGCTCGCTTTGGTTTCCGCTCAAGTTTTTGGGCGCGGATCCCAAAATTTCCCGGAGGGAATAGTTTGCAAGTACTGTATAAAATGCGTTTGCAAGATATAACTCGGTAACTTCAAAAAAGGGCGGCTCGTCTGAATTATAGGTGGGAATAAAACTTCCAGTTCTTGCTGTGCTTTCAAGATCAGCGGCAATAATTGAATTGAGTGCGGAATAGTCATTAATGTCGTTAGCTGATAAAGGCGCAATATTTAAGCTAGCTTCGAACTTATTGGGTGTCAGTGTGATATACGCAAACCCGGACACTGCGGCCAGCAGGGTTGCACCTAGTATCAACCACTTTCCTTCCCAAAGGGTCAAAAACAGTTCAAATAAGTCTATTTCATCGTCGGAACGTAATTGTTTTTCTGACACTCTTAAATCTTTCTTTTAAATCGTGTTGTGATAAGTTCGGAACGGTATTTGTTTCAGACAAGATATATCCTGACTAGAGGAATGCCAATTGCAAAATGGTATCGGAAAAAGTTTACTTTAAATTTACGCCTTTCTCATGCGCAACATTACTTATAGCTCGTTTTATATTTCAATATGAATAAGTTTAGATTCCCAAATCTTGTTTTTTTTCAACCAGTTCTAAAACTGATAAGTGTAACATTCTAGCCGCAATATCAATGTCATTTTCCGCAGCCACGAGGGCTGCAGTCACAACTTCACGTTCTACGGATTTTAAGTGTTCGGCGATCATCAATTTCCCATTGGATACAAAAAACGCTCGATAATCATTTATTGTGTCTACGGGTGAGCTTAAATGATCGCCTGAAAGATTGTCTGCCTTCTGGACTGGATCGGCACTATCATCACTGTGCTGTCTATTTTGTTCTCTTAGTACTTGTTGAACTTCTGCGGCAGTTATTTTTTCACCAGTGGAGCGAATAATTAAACACTCAAGAACATTTCTTAATTGTCTAACATTGCCTGGCCAAGCAAATTTCTTCAAGAGCCATAAGGCTTCGGTTTCTATTTGGAAGTTTGCGTTTCCAATGTGAACTGAGGTTAATTGTTGCGCAAGATGGTGCGCTAACTTTTCGATATCTTCTGACCGATCTTTCAGCGCAGGAACGCGAATTGGAAAAGCACTTATTCGAAAGAAAAGGTCGGACCGGAAGTTTTTTAATACAACTTGTTTGTATAGGTTTTTGTGGGTTGCACAGACCAAACGGAAATCGACTGCAATCTCCTTTGATGAACCAACGGGAGTAAAGCATTTTGTCTCTAGGGCACGCAGCAATTTTGATTGTAAATCCAGTGGCATATCACCGATTTCATCTAGAAAAAGAGTACCATTATGAGCTTGTTCAAATTTGCCCTTATGAGATTTTACCGCCCCCGTAAATGCACCCTTTTCATAGCCAAATAATTCAGCTTCGAGAAGGCTACGTGGAATTGAGGCACAATTGACAGATATGAGTCGCCCTGATCGCCCGGATAACTCGGCAAGTGCTTGTGCAACTACTTCTTTTCCTGAGCCACTGGGTCCCGTGATAAGCACTGGAATATTATGTTCGGCAACGTCAATTACCGACTTCTTCAATGCGACCATTGGCTGAGACGTGCCAACAATGACACGCGATAAATTATCCACAAATGACATCGTAGACCTCTGTAAACCCACCTTATAAAGCCTCGGAGTTCCTGTTCTTGCGACAAGATACCCTCGATATACTTTGAAAATATCGGAATTAGAGGCTTCAATCAGTAGTTCGGTGGAGTATGTGGGCGCCCCATTCGGGAAAAATATATACTTTATGGGTGGGTGAGGGCGAGTTTACAGGAATAAGTCAACTGTTCACCGCTAATCTCCGCAATCAAATAGGATGAATGATATTTCATTTGCTAGTATAGTCTCTTACCAAGCGCACGGCGTTCTTTTGATATCGAAAAAAGCGGTTATACAAATACCCTGTGTAAAAGTTTACAGTCCACTGATAGTGCTTGGCATAAAAACTTTGGTCGCTTGACCAATAAGATCCTGCATAGGTTTCAGGAAAGGTCTCCATATCTATTTTAGGGGGGATTTCTGCATCCGAAATTAAGCCTTGGAGCTCTTTGGTTGTAGGCAATCGCCAACCGCCCCCCATTTGACCTTCAATCCGTTTTATGACTTCTTCGGCCTCGGCTACTGATAGCATCTTGACTTCGCCTATGCATGTTTCATCTTCCCAGACTTGGCCGATGCTGCATCGCATCCATTCAAGTTTGTTCATGTAGTCTCTTGCGATCGGTCCATCACGTTGCAACCGTAAAGGTTCGGCACTAGCAAATTGCGATTGAAGCACAAATACTGTTAAAACCATCAAGAAATTTAGCTTCATTTTTCGCACTATCTCGTCTTTTTTGTTTGCTTGTATGTCAACCTTTTCAATATGGCACTACTTTTGCAACCCTTTTGGAAAAACAAGTAGAGTGCATACAATGGATTTAGCTTCTTTGATTGGCATGCTCGGCGCGTTGGGTATGATCGCAGGCACAATGATTTCCTCTGCAGGAAGTCTGGGACCTTTTATCGATGTCCCGTCAACTCTTATCGTTATAGGCGGTACATTTTTTGCTGTTATGTGGACAGCGCCGCTTCCAGTTTTTCTTGGTCACTTTGGTGCTATGGCAAAGTGTTTCCTCCCTCCAGTCAAGAAACTGGACGTAATGATTGTTCGAATGGTTGAGCTTGCAGGCATTGCTCGAAAAGATGGGATGATGGCCCTTGAGGGTCAGGAATGCACTGATAAGTTTTTTGAAAAAGGTTTACAATTGCTCGTTGACGGGGCTGACGAACCAAAGCTGGTCAAGCAGCTCAATGCTGAAATCGCAGCGATGAAAATTCGCCATGAACAAATTCACGGGGTTCTGGGCGCTTGGGTAGATATTGCGCCGGCTATGGGAATGATTGGCACACTCATTGGTCTGGTTGTGATGCTCGGAAATATGAGTGATCCAAAGGCTATTGGCCCGGCTATGGCTGTTGCTTTGCTGACCACTTTGTACGGCGCCTTTTTCGCGAATGTATTCTTTGGTCCGATAAAAACCAAGTTGGAAGGCTATACATCATACGAAATAAATTATCGAAATTTGGTGGTAGAGGGTTTGCGCAATATTGCCCGTGGGGAGTCACCGCGCAATATTCAGGATGTATTGGCCTCTAACTTACCAGCTAAGCAACAAGAAACTCTAGCAGCGGCTTGATCTAATGGCAGAAGACATCGTCGAAGAAGAAGAACAGGAAGAAGAGTGCCCAAAGTGCCCGCCGGCTGGTGCGCCGGCTTGGATGGCCACCTTCGCAGATATGGCAACGCTTTTGATGGCGTTTTTTGTTATGATTTTGTCATTTGCAGAAATGAATGTTCCAAAATTCAAACAAATTTCTGGTTCTTTAAAGGACTCTTTTGGTGTGCAACGCCTGATCCCCGTGGTTGAACAGCCAGAAGGGACGACCGTTCTGGAGATGAACTTTAGCCCCTCACCAGCGCCCTCAGTGACAGAAGATATGACACAGCAAACAACTGAGTTAGAGCAGCCTGATGTCAAAATTCCCAGTGACAATGATGATAGTGAAGGCTCTGATCAACTAGGAGAGGGCGAAAAGCTAGAAGAAGGTCTTGGAGGGGAAAACAAAGATGGCAAAGGCGATGGTGAGGCTAAGTCTGACGCAGAAAAACTAGCTGAAGCCATTGAGCAAATTTCAAATGCGGTCGACATAGCTGTTTCTACTTTGGAAGACAAAGTTGTTGTTGACCTAAAAGCAGAAAATTCGTCTCCGCAAGAAATGAAAGAAAAATTTAAAAAAGTTGGACAGGCAGTTCAATTGGCGGGTCTGGCGACTGGGAAATCAGAGCAAGAGATATTGTATGGTGGTCTAGACCAACAATTGAATGAATTAATTGATTTTGTTTCTGATCTAGAGAATGAGTTGAAAAAGTTAGGTGGTCAAGACAAAGACACCGGATTCACCCAAACAGCACAAGCTAAACAAAAAGCGCAGAGTGCTTCTGATGAGCTTAAAGTAAAACTGCAAGAACAGATCGATATGGGCGCCGTTAACGTTGAAACTCGTGATAACAAAGTGTTTGTGACCGTTGGGACTGGGGGTGCCTTTCCATCGGGTTCTGCAAACCTAACAGCTCAAGCTCAAGAAATTATCGATAAAATTGCACAAGTCAGTGATGGTGCAGACAATTCAATTACAGTCTCCGGTCATACCGATGATGTGCCTATTACATTTGGAGCGCTTTACCGAGACAATTGGGACCTGGCAGCTGCGAGGGCGGCGAGTGTTGTGCAGGCAGTTGAGCAGTCTGGACGCGTAGCACCCGGCCGCCTGCAAGCCGTTAGTTATGGTGAAACCAAACCTATTGCACCCAATTCATCCGAAATGGGTCGCGAAAAAAATCGCCGCATAGAGATTGAGCTAGAATACTAGTCAACCTGAAAATCTACGGGATAAGTAAGGCTGAGGAGATAGAAAAAGTTATGTTGGGTCAGCAAAAGAAACCTCCATGTCGTGTTTGCATGTCGCTTAGATTGTTTTTACTGGCCGTATTGGCAATCGTGTTGATGACAATAATTAATCCAGATATCCTGAATTTTATGGGTAAATTTACTATTGGATCAATAGCAGTAGTTTTTATTTCTATATTTGGCTTTTTTTCCTTGCTCAAATTGATGATCGATTATTTTAGGATTAATAATTAATATCAATGCTTTACATTTAATATTGGACTCTACCAATCGTTAATTTGGCTTAAAATCAATATGCTACATTTTTTCCTTTAAAAGTGGCATGAATTTTGCTTCACTAGATATATGTCGATGCTTAGTCTGAATATTGGAACCCAGCAGGTTCAAAAGCAGAGCTTGGTAATAACACCTCAGCTTCAGCACGCTATTAGTATTCTACAAATGAATAATTTGGAGCTAGAGAAGCACCTGGACGAGTTGGCTGAAAGCAACCCGTTTATTGAGGTCAAAAAGGTAAATTCAGAACAAAAACAAAAAATCAACTTGGATTTTCCTCAAAACTCTAAAGGTTCAGGTATTTCTGGGTCTTTCCTTGATAATCTCTTGGGCGAGAGGCCGGAGACATTAATTGAGCACATATGCAAGCAAATTAGGCTCACTGGGCTAAACGAGATTGATCAATCAATTGCTTATCGATTGTTGATGGATATTACACCTGCGGGATATTTGCAGTGCAATAATGAACAAATTAGTGAACAATTATCGGTTCCTGTAGATGCTATTGAAGCAGTTATACAATGTCTTCAATCACTAGAACCGGTTGGAATATTCGCACGCTCGCTTTCAGAATGCCTAGCATTGCAGGCCAAGGATCGAGGCGAATACGACGTCATTATGCAAATACTTTTAAATAATCTTGAGTTGCTAGCAAAGGGAGAACTCAAAGCCCTTTGTATGATTGCCGAGTGTTCAGTTGACGAAATGAAACAAAGGGCTATCCGGATTAGGCAGTACAACCCTAAACCTGGTGCAAACTTTAGTCACGATGCAGTCGGCACCATTCGGGAACCTGACTTGATCGTACAACGCATCGGAGATGAAATTGAAATTTCGTTAAATAGAGCGTCATTGCCCAGTGTTCGTATCAATTTGGAGTATGCGCAAGAGGTTGGTAAAGCTCAATCAAATGAGGAACAATCTACTGAATTTGTTAAGAACTCTGTAGCCACAGGTCATTGGTTGAAAAGAGCAATAGCGCAAAGAAACCAAACTTTGCAGAGAGTTGCATCCTATATCCTGAAACATCAAATTAATTTTTTTGATCACGGTATTGAGGGGTTGCGACCACTGCAACTTCGTATTGTTGCTGAAGCTTTGGGAATACATGAGAGTACAGTAAGCCGCTCTACCGCATCGGTTCTAATCCAAACACCCCGTGGAACATTTCCGTTGAAGATGTTTTTTAGCAGCGGCCTTCAAGCAAAAGAAAATGATGAAGGTGTGTCTGCACGCGCCATCCGTACCAAAATAAAAGATATAATTTCTCGCGAAAACCCCTTAAAGCCAACCAGTGATGCAAAAATATCTAAAATTTTGAGCGATGAAGGTTATCAGGTCGCAAGACGAACGGTCGCCAAATACAGAGAATTGGAAAACATAAAATCTACATCACAACGGAAAAGAACACATAAGCTCAATGAATTAATGGAGCAGTAAAGATCCGAAATGCCTTTTTTTTTGTGGTATAAGCTTAAAACCAATTATATTTTTTTTAATCGTAAAGACTTAAACCCTAGTTAGTTTTTTCTTTCTCTTTTTTGGCCTGGTTTGCTCTAAGCCATGGACTGGTTGTCTGAAGAATAACTCTCCATCTAAATCTAAGGCAACTCTCTGTGCCTGTAATTCTGTTTCTGCTGCAATTGTCTGTAGATATATAAAGCGACGGTAACTCATAAAACTTACTGCTAGATTCATATGTTCACGACCAACGTACAAGCACAAAACAGAAAAATAGATTACTCCCAAAAGCCAATGAACTGCAAATGTAGCTATGAACCCGAGAATACTGGCAATTGCCGCTTCCCAAACACGTTGGTTCAAAAACCAAAAGGGCGGAATGATCATTGCGAGTAGGGATTTGGATTTAAGAACTAATTCTGCATTTTTTTTGATGTCATGGAAAATCATATATTCATACAGACGTTTGCTTTTGGCATTTTGCAAAAGTTCTTCCAACTTAGTTGGGAGAATATCTTCAACTACCTCTTTCTCTTCAAAGGTAACCGAAAGCGGCTGATTAATAATCACATTGAAAATCCGGCTTTCCCTGCAGATGGTTAATACTGCTTGGATCGACGAGCCGTCGTGCTCTTCCTCATCAACATCAAATCGTTCATTTAGATCTGCTGTAGATCCAAAAAACTCTTCTCCGTCCAACCCCACAATTCGATCACCTAGCTGAAGTCCTATGCTTCTAGCATAGCCGCCCCTGAAACTCTTTATCACAAGGGCTTTAGAGCTAGGCGCATCTTGGTCCATTTCATCCATTGAGGTTCACGCTTTTCAAAATGACGGGTTACGGAAATTTAATGACATCTTCTGTTTTATCTTCGGCCGCTTTTGCATTAGCATTCGCTCTCGCTTTTGCCTGAGCTGCACTACGCTTTGCTGCAGCTAAGCTCTTGTCAAGAGTGGCTATTCTAGCAGACAGCTCCATATTGACTTCCTGGAGGGACTGCAGTGCCTCACGCTGTTCTTTTGCATCCGAAGAAGTGTCAGAAATGGTCTGAAGCGCAGAAATCACAGATTTTGTGAAGTTCCCCATAATCATATTTTGCGCCTTGAACTCTTCATTTGTCATTTCAGCATATGAAAGCGTCAATTCAGAATTCATGATTGATGTTTTCTCATGCATATCTACAATACTTGCATCAAGCATTGGCTTTAGAGAATTCATCTCAGAAATTGCCGTTGCTATCTCAAGCGATAAAACGTCTGATTTTTCGCTTATGGAAATCAGGGCAGCATTAGATGTTTCCACTGAGTTTCTTAATTGAGAAAGCTCAGCTAGTGCTGGCTCTAATTTGTTAATACTGCTATTGAGATTATCTACGTTTTCCACAAAAACTGTTAAAAGCTCTGTGTTTGTAGCTGATAAGAGCTTTAACTGTGATGATGCTTGTAGAAATACAATTATTGAAAGCGCAACAGCACCTAAACTTGCAATAAACCCAACGATCATGCTGGTTCTACCGAGTTTTTCTATCCCTGAAAGTTTCAGTGTAGATTTTTTGATTTGTTGCGCAACCTTAGCGTATTCCGATGTGACATCCATGGCCGCATCGGCTGCATCCAAAGCGATTTGAATGCTCTTTTCAACATCAGCCGTTGTCGCAGAACGATCACCTGTCATCAGCTAAAGTCCTTTTTTGTTTTTTGCCGTACTCTTTGTTGTTTTATAAGCACAATTCGTGCCACTTGTCTTGAAAACGGCTTGGGCTGGAATTATTGCAGATTTAAATCCAAAATGCCTGCATCCCCATGGATTTCGTTTGTCATAGGTAATGTAGAAAAATCTGCAATCATTGCACGTTATGTTGGTTTTTTTTTCGTTTGGCATCAATCGCAACCATCAAATTGAAAACAAAATTTTGTATGACAAAGCGTAGGCATGCGGCAAAGCTGATAATTGCACACATAAATAGTCCAAGGGCGCGCCATAAATTTCCAGTTTCAAAGAAGTCTACGCCATGGGAAATCCAAATAACACCGACGCAAAAGAAGCATAAAGAGCTGATTGCTTCTCCCATGCTGACTGACTTTTTATAAGTGATCCTAGGCATTGTATAGGGCTCCTGTCTCAGTGAATTTTAAGTTTTCGGGAACATCAATTTCTGGTGCCGCCACGTCTTCACCGTTTTCTAATCTAAAGATAAAGGCTAGAACTGCAGCAACAGCATTGAACAATTCTTCGCTAATTTCTTCGCCAATATCGCCAGTGAAGAACAAGGCGCGGGCAAGAAATGGGCTTTGGAAGATTGCGATGCTTTCTTTGGATCCAATTTCAATGATTTCTTCTGCTAATTTTCCCCGGCCCATTGCTAAAATTACCGGAGCGCCGCGCTCACCCACATCATATTTCAAAGCCACAGCAAAGTGGGTAGGGTTAGTAATAATTGCTGTTGCTTCCGGTACATTTTCAAGCGCAGATCTTTGTTTTGCAGCTTGAGCAGCAGATGCCATTTGTAATCGACGTATTTTTGCTTTTACTTCAGGCGAGCCCTCGGTTTGTTTGTGCTCATCCTTGACGTCCTGGCGGCTCATTTTTAACTGTTCGATATATTGGTGCCGTTGCCAAATAACATCGATGAGAGCAATAATCACAAGAACAATCAGGAGCGTAATAAATAAGCTTATAAATATGCCATGCGCTCGTGATACCCCGTGACTTATGTTGCTATCTGATGCGGTAAGCAGCGTTGAGATTTGACTGTTAATGATTAACGCAGCCGAACCGATCAAAAAGACAACTTTTAAAATACTCTTTGCAAGCTCAACAAGCGATTTAACGGAAAACATCCTTTGTAACCCTTTAAGTGGGTCTATTCGACTTCCCTTGAATTCTAAAGCTTTGGGGGCAAAGTTGATGCGTCCTGCCAGCGCCCCTTGAGTGAAGAGTACAATGATGAAAAGAGGCGCTCCAAAGAGCAGCCCATAAAATATAATGTATCTTACGGCTTGATAGCTCAGTCGCGATAGCTCACCTTCAAATTCACTCATGTTAAAGTTAAAAAAGCCTCCCCATTCTCCAAGAATCTGGCCTGCGAATCCAACGGATAAGAAATATAAAATGAGCCCAGTAAAAAGAGTTGAAAAGACAAAGAGTTCTTTTGAACTTAATACCTGACCATCTTCAAACGCCTTCTCCATTCGTTTTGGAGTCGGGTCCTCGGTCTTTTCTTGGGCGCTATTTTCACTGGCCATTGTAGATGCTTTCGAAAAACTGGTCTACGAACGAAAGTGAAAATTCGACGAGTTCTTCCATGGCATAGCCAAGAGGTGTGGCCGAGGCATAGAGACCCAAAAACACGACTAGAAGTGTAATTGGGAAGCCAAAGGAAAATAGGTTTAGTTGTGGGGCAGATCTCGTAACAACACCAACTGTAAAATTAGTTAACAGTAGCAAAATCACGATTGGCAACATAATTAATGCAGCAATCTCAAACATGGAACCGGCCGCATCCACACCAAACTTACTCGCATTTTGTAGATCTATCGAACTCGCCGTTGGTAGGATTTCGAAACTAAAGTGGATAGCCCGGATTAGTGCTAGGTGACCATCAACAGACAAAAATGTTACAATTAGGAACAGTGTAAGAATATTACTAATTACGGGTGTTTGGCCGCCTGAATTGGGATCCACTTGAGCCGCAAACCCCAATCCGCCAGAAGTTGCAATTTTCTCACCGGCAAGTGCAACAGATGCAAATAAAACACTTACAAACAACCCTACCACTAAACCAATTAGAATTTCAGAAAAGACAACACGAATTAAGTCCAAATTTTCAATATTGGTGATTTCAATGGATTGAAATTGACTGTGGAATGCAAAGCCTAAAAGAATACTTGTAATTATTCTAACCTGAAGTGGAATTGATTGCGCACCAAAAAATGGCGAGGAAATTAGAAAAGCGCCAATTCTAATTGAACTGAGAAAAAAAATTGAAAGTGTTTCGATCATATTTTGCAGGCTTAGGCCCGGAATTCCACTTGATTGATCGAGCAGCAGGTCACCCATTTTAACCCATACCGCTTATGGTATCAAAAATGAATGAAAAGTAATCGGAAAGCCGTGTCATCATGAAGCTTGACAGGAGGGCAAAACCGCCAAGAACAAAAACCAACTTTGGTACGAAACTGAGTGTCATTTCATTAATTGAGGTTGCCGCTTGGATGATCCCAATCACCAAGCCAATGGCCAACGCAATCCCCAAAATAGGTCCGGCAGCCATTACCACGTTCCAGAATGCGAGCCTCAAGTGTTCAATATTTGCATCAAATTCCATTGGTATCCTCAGTTCAGATAAGTTGAAGAAATTGAACCAATTGTCATTGCCCAACCGTCGACCAGCACAAAAAGCAATAACTTAAATGGTAGAGAAATAAGCATTGGGCTTAGCATCATCATACCCAGAGACATAAGAATTGAAGCTATGACCATGTCGATAACTAAAAAAGGCAAGAACAGTAGAAATCCAATTTGGAAAGCAGTTTTAAGCTCTGATGTGATGAAGGCCGGCATCAGCACCCTAAAAGGCACGTCTTGATTAGAGGCATAGGGTTGATCACCTGCCAGTTCAGCAAACATAGCCAATTCAGCTTCACGCGTGTTGAGAACTAGAAATTCTTTGAGAATTTCTGCCGCTGAGTTGATAGCCGTCAATATGCCAACTTGTCCGTCAAGATAGGGTGATAATGATGCGATATAAATATTATCCAAGGTTGGGTACATTATGAAAATTGTCAAAAACAGAGCAATGGAAACCAAGACTTGGTTTGGAGGTGTTTGTTGGGTGCCCATGGCTTGTCGCAAAATAGACAGTACAATGATTATCCTAGTGAACGCTGTGGCGCCAAGCAGTAGGCTGGGTAGCAGTGTTATTGCTGACATAAAGGCCAGTAACTGCAAAGAGAGAGAATATTGTTGTGTTCCGTCTTGACCACTCGCGACAGATAGCGCGGGCAGTCCAACTACTGGGGCCTGCTGAGCGTTTACAGAACCTGCAGCCAGCAATATATGTAGTCCAGCCAATATCAGGCTAATGCCAACCGAACGCCAATTTAAATGTCTAAAGAGGTTAGAGGACAGCATCATCGGCATCCCCATCAGGAAAATTATTTGTGATATCTAAGGCAGTTGAACCGTGTTTACTCTGCAGTATCAAAATCTTTTTTTGATCAATTTCGAACAGCGACACTATGTTTGAATGTGCCAATCTGCGACTTTCAATATGACTGAACCTAGTCTGGTTGCTAATTTGTATTTTCTCTGAAAACCTATTTTTTACAAATAGCCAAAGTAGTAAAAACACTGCCGTGAAAACAACGACAATTATAATTTTTTGGTTGATGTCGTCAAAAGCGTTCATTCACTTGCCTCCTAAATACAGGAAGGCAAGAATCATGCCATGATCAAACTGACTCTGCTCTTTCTTCTGGATCCACAATGTCGGTCAGTCGAATGCCATACCTTTCACCAACCATTACGACTTCACCTTTCGCAATGATCGCACCATTCACAAAGAGGTCCAAAGGTTCTCCGGCTAACCGGTCTAATTCGATTACGGAACCTTCGTTTAGCCTTAACAGATCTCGGATAGTCATTTCCGTGCGGCCAACTTCTATCGAAAGTGTGACTTCAATATTTTCAAGAATTTTCAGTTTTTCACCGCTGATATGGCTAGATCCACCCCTTGTGCTGCTGGGTTTAACCGTATCTGAAAGATCATTGACTTCGTCGGGATTTGTCTCTGTTTCACTCATAGCTTTTCCCTTAGGTTTTTTCAGTTTTGCGATTTGGTTGGAGCAAACTGATTGCAATTGTTCCGCCTAAATCACCAAGTTCAGCTTCGAAAAATTCGCGGTCTTCAACCACAAGATCAAGCGGTCCGGTGATTTGAATTGGTACTATATCATTGTTTTTGTACTGTAAAACATCTGACATTTTACTTTCGACAGTGGTCAAACGTGCAGTGCAGGTCAGAGGCACGCTAAAGACTGCCTTTTGAAGACGCTCTGTCCAAGATAGGCTGTCAACGCTATCTGATTGCATCCTTGAGCGCAACTGTGCTGCAATTGGTTTCAGCGTTTGTAAAGGATAGATTACATCAAAAGAAGCAGGTTCAGAACCAGGCAGTTGAATCTCAAAAGCACAGCAGATCACTTGCTCTGTATCTTCTACAAATGAGGCAAATTGCAGATTTTCCTCGCGGCTTATGTCGGAAAACTCAAGTTTGATCAAATCACTCCATGCAATATCGAGTGCCTCAATCAATCCATCTGTTATTATTTCAATGATCCGGTCTTCTGTAGAAGTGAATTCTGTGCGCCGTGATGACTTTGATATAGCAAGGTTGCCGCCATAATACGCATTGGTGAGCTTCGAAATCAGATCAGGTGAAATTACCATCATTAGGTTTCCACGCAGTATTTCGATCCTTGCAAGGGTAAGGCTCATGAAGGCTTCAGAGGAGAAACTATATTCTTCGAATGTTTTAACAGTCGGGTTCAAAGCCGTTATGCGCGGCTGAACCCTTAGCATGGGTTGAAAAACGGTTCTGGAAAACCTTGCAAAACGTTCATTAATTACTCGAAGAGCATAATAGTCACCCAAAAGAGAAAGATCATCCGAGCCAAACTTGAAGTCCCGGACTTTCTTATCTGAAGATAAGCCGTCTGCACCGCCTTCAATCGCCTCGGCCCCATCAAGGCCAGCGATTAAAGCATCGACTTCGGTTTTCGACAGCTTGGATGTTGTTGACATAAACTTATCTCACTGCATCACATAGGAAGTGAGTAGAACCTCTTCGACACCACCAAAGCCTTCGAGTTCCTCAAGTTTTAAATTCATTACATCTCTGATATCATCGGACAGTAGTTTACGAGCTTCCCGACCAGTGACCTGTTCTTCTGTGTAGTCACTTAATGCAGCAAGGATCACTGCCTTTAGAGAAGGCAAGTGCGATTCAACATTGTCTAGGATTTTTTGGTCATATTTTGTAGAAACGCCGACCGATATTTGCAAAAACCGCCTAGATCCTTTGAGATTGGTCGTTAAACTTCCAGGTATTTCATAGTAAAGGGTTTGAAAGACTTCTGCTTTTGGTGTTTCTTTTGATATCTTTTCTGGGTCGGTCTCTTCGATACACTGACCTTCTTCATCTTTCTCACAGTCCTCGTCTTCTGAACTGGACCCTTCTTCACCATTTTGCTTAGTGACAATTTCATTGGCTATATCTTGGGGGGTGTTTTGAGACCCTCCAAAAATTAAGTAACCAACCCCCAAGCCGACAGCAACCAAAATGAAACCGGCTACCACAAAAATCAAAATGGTAATTAAACCAGATTTTTTCTTTGGTTCTTCTTCATCTGCCATAGCGTTGTCCTCAACTAGATCGTTATATTGATGATTGTATCATCATCGTTTGATTTTCCAACTGTCTCAGTACTATCACTCTTTTCGCTACTTTGATCCGGCGCGGTACTTTGAGACTTGCGATTTTCATTAGAATTTTCGCGGTTTGCATCCGAATTTGAATTTTGGCCAGATTGATAGGCATTTTCGAACGAATTTGAAGAACTACAAGTTACAGAAGCAACGCGTTGGCCAGCGGCTTCAATATTTGCCACAAGTTTTGCTTCGGCATCTCCAATAAGAGAGGCTGTAGCTTGGCGTTCCGCATTTATCCTAATGTCCAAACCTTTTGTTCCATGTGCGAATGTAACATTAACTTTTCCTAAAGACTCTGGTGACAGAGTAAAAGTCAATCTTTGCTGACCTCGACTAAGTGCGGATAACATGCTTTTTGATAAGTTTGAAACCCAACCACGTGAGTTAAGATCAAGTTGACTATCCACCCATTTTTCTAACATTTCCAAAGAAGGAGAATTTGATCCGATTGATGTTGAACTGTTTGGTTGTACTGTTATCGGGCGTGCAGAACTGGTTTCGAACGAGAATTCTTCGACACGAACTTTGTTTGTCCGATTTTTGGATGATTGCGAGTTATCCAAACTGTTTATTGCCCGATTGAACGAATCGGCGACCTTATT
>CALIMD010000002.1 GCA_938028645.1 uncultured Alphaproteobacteria bacterium | reverse complement strand
TAAGATCATCAAAGGCCCGTTGAACTGCATTAAGAACGCGGGCAGACGCTCCGTATGCTGCCTCTAATCTAATTAATTCTGTTAATTCTTCGTCCGTGTTCACGCCACTTTCATTTTCCACTCTATCCCGTAATCCATCTCTAAAAACTTTTTGAAAAGTAAGTTGGCTATCATAATCAGCTTTTTTATTTGCTATTTTACCAATCAAAGCGGCACTAAATCCTTCCATAGTGTTATTGACACCAGCAGCTTGAGAAAGTGCTGATTGAGTTTCGAAAAGTCCTAGTACTGCAAGTGGCAGCGCGTTGTCTGCCTCTCCAAGAGGGGTATAACCAGCCCCCGCCTGAGGATCTCGAATATCAGTTGGAGTGGTTAGCAGTGCATCCCTCACCTTCATAGTCCCCGAGAAACCGTTAGTGAATGCGCCAGGAACATTACCCCCCGAATCTGTGAATAAATTCAAATCTTCGTTGGTCCCGCTTACATTTACCGTTCCTAAAGATGAAGCTACTTTGAAGGCAAGGTCATCTAAAACAACCTGAAATTCCGGCAAAACAGTATCTCGCAAACTCAGTAAACCGGCTATACTCCCATCCCGGGCCGATATTGAACTCGTAACATCCGCCCCTCCTAATTGAACAGGTTGACCATTAGATCCAGCCGATAGGGACGAGGTTGCAACAAATGACATAGATATTAAAGTATCGTCCAACATAAGTTGACCATCAGCTGTCGATACTGTGATTTTACTGTTAGTCCTTTCAAATGATCCAACACTTAGATTTTTATTAATTGCCAGCAACAATTGATCTCTTTGGTCCCTCAAATCAGCGGAAGACTGAAGTGCAGCAACCTTCTGACCTATCTGTTTATTCAGTTCCTGCAAACTTGTTAGAGATGCATTCACTTCTATCACTCGGTCAGAGATCCGACCATCGGCTTCAACCCGTAAATCTTGTATTAAAGTGTTTAGGTCGTTAAACGACCGAGCTAATGTATCTGCAGTGGCGACTAAACCAATAGCGTTAGTTGCATTTTCAGGGGCGGTAGAAAATGCTTGAAATGCCTTTTTTAAATCGGTGAGTTTTGCGGAAATAGAAGATTGATCGTCAGGTCTCCCAAACTCCAATTCTAAACGACCAAGAAAATCATCCAAAATTTCTAATTTTTCAATTACACCATTTTGCTCTCTAAGTGATTCTTGCAGAGTCTCAGTAACTCTTCTCGTAACTTCTTCAACCTTTAACCCAGAGCCTGTTCCTCCAATAATAAGGTTAGCCTGATTATGGATCTTCTTCGTATATCCTTCTGTTGTGGCATTGGCTATGTTGCGGGAAACAACATCCAAACCTGCCTGCGCACCAACAAGACCAGATCGAGCATGAAGAAGTGAGGTCGTGAGACTCATATTTAACCCTTTTCTACCTATAATTAGGTAAAAATAAAACATTCCTTCTAATATTATGCAATTTGCGGGCCATTTTGCACAACTGCGAAAAACGATGCCAATATCATCTCATCAACTGTTTTGAGTATTCACTTAACAAGCCCATCATGTCGGTATAATTTAAAACTTATGGAGAAAGTGCGTAAAATTCAAATAGGTATCTGCCCCTATGAATGAAGACTTTTCAAAAGCAACAATAAATGAACTGCTTCAGAGAGCGTTACAGTATCACAATGCTTTTAAAGTAAGAGAAGCGATCGATTTTTATGAAAAAATTCTTAAAATATCACCAAAAGAACCACACGCCATTCATTATTTAGGAGTAGCTTACCATCAATTGGACCAGAATAATTTGGCTCTAAAGTTTTTAGAGATGGCTGTATCTTTGAAGCCCGACAGCAGCGAGGTTTTCAATCACTATGGAAGTGCACTATTAAAAGTACAAAATTTTGAAGCAGCTGAGGCGGCATTTCGTCAAGCTTTAAAGATTTATCCATCGAACGCTGAAGCCCTATTCAATCTTGGCAATTTAATTATTTCGGGTCCTGAGCTACAAAACCAAGTAGATGCAATCGTTCCGGGAAAAGTAGTTGAGGCTACCCAACTATTGCGACAGGCTATAGCTCTGAGCCCAGATCACCTAACTTGGCAACTTGAACTTGCCAATGCCCTCATAGAGTTAGACGAAAAATTGGAGGCTCAACAGATCATCGATGACGTTATCTGCAAAGAGCCTACTCTAGCCAAAGCATATTTTATTAGGGCAAAAATAAAACTTGACGATATGAATTTGACGAAATGTATTCTTTTAAGTCCCGCTTCGCATAAAGCCATTAATAATCTAGGTGTGGTAAAACTACGGCAAGGTGATCTCAATGAGGTAGTACCTTTATACAAAAAAGCTTCTCTTATAGCGCCTAATGATCCATCGGTAAGATGGGGTTTAGCAAATGGGCTCTTAGCGACGGGAAACCTTGAACAAGGGTGGAGAGAGGCACGCTGGCGTCACAAAAAGCCAGAACTTCTAATCGAACGCGAGGGACTTCCCAAGGAGTGGCAGGGAGAAGAAATAAAGAATGGGAAATTATTAGTTTATCACGAGCAAGGAATTGGCGATGAACTCCGCTTTGCATCTTGTTTTAAAGACCTAACACATAAAGATTTGGCTCCCTGCATCGTAGAAACGGACCCTCGGCTTGCCCCCCTTTTCTCCCGAAGCTTCCCTGAAATCGAATTTATTAGCAAATTACCCAGATCTAAAACCGCTATACCAGTAGTTGATTACAGCCCAGTAGTAAAAACCAAAAATATTAAAGCGTTCACGGCACTCGGAGATCTTCCTTTGCATCTTCGCCCCAATATAGAAAGCTTCAGTAAAGAAATATCATATTTAATACCAAACCCTAAATTTTCTGATGTTTGGAAAGAACAACTCGGTAGAATGGCACCCGGTAAGAAAATAGGTTTTTGTTGGAATACAGCTTTACCAAATAAGAAGTATGACGATTATTTTTTTTCCATAAACGAATTGAGCCCTATTTTTTCTATGAAAAATTCTATTTTTATAAATTTACAGGCCACTGACTGCGAAGAAGAATTAAAACTAGCAGAGGAAAATTTTGACGTTGAGATATACCGGCCGAAATCTATTGATATGTTCAATGAACTGGATAATGTTGCAGCGCTCATAAGTCAGTTGGATTTTGTCGTTGGCCCGTTCACTTCAGTACTTTCCATGGCAGGCGCTATTGGCACACAGTGTTTTGGATTGACGCTGACGAAAGACTGGACTGCTTTAGGTACTGACACTTTCCCGTGGAACCCTTCCATGACCTGCCTCTACAAAGGAGCCAAAAACTCCTGGAAGCCATTGATGGAAAAAGTTGCAGATATCATTGAAGGCTCACAATAGTTCACAATGTATTATAACATCATGTGGTTTGAGAGCGTGCATTTAAGCCAGCCATCACCTGCCTATTGATATTGATTAACCCATCTAGGCCAGCCGTATTATCTAAAACTCTACAGGTTTCTTTTGACACCCAGATAGCCAAACTTATCAGAGACCCTTTTAAATCATCTGGCAATTCATTTTCCGTTGAACTTAAATCGCATCTAAAAACATGCCAAACTTTCTCATTCCAAAGCACAGCATCATATACTTCTGACAACGTACTTCCGTCAGCGCTAGCTTTTATGAGTGCTCCGGTTACTCTTCCGAGCACCCGATACTCTAGATCTCGATGCGAATCATTTGTAGGCTGGACCTTGGCATATGCAGCATAACCTTGCATAGTATCAGTTTCTTTTTATTTCACCGACAACTCAAAATCATTGTCTCTCTATTACTGCCCCAAGAGACCCAATAAAATCTGAGGTTGCTGGTTAGCGATACCTAGGACCTGAACTCCCAATTGCTGTCTAACTTGCAGTGCTGTTAGCTCGGCTGACTCTCGAGCCAAGTCAGCATCGACGATATTACCAAGACCAACTTCGGTAGAGTCTACAACGGTCGATAGAAAGTCTGTTTGAAAGTTGAGTGCCCTTATTTCTGAGCCCAACGCTCCAAGTGATGTGTTTATTTCCGTTTCTAAATTCTTGTATTGGGCAATGATAACGCTCTGTGCGTTCCCCGGATCTCCAGCAGCGCCAGTCACTCCTATCGTGGCTCCAGCAAGACTTTTAATCAAATGGACTATCCCTGTAGTGCCGGTAGTAGATCTAGCAGATAGAGTCAGATTAGTTCCGTTAAGATTGGATATTGTATTAACATTCGTAGCGTCACTAATAAGAAGGTTCCTACCATTGAAATTAGCATTATCAACAAAAGACATCGCTTGCGACAACAATTTATCAAAATCCGCCTTTATAATCGCACGTTGCGCACTGGTGATACCGCCATTGGCGAGTTCAGTTAACTTTTGCCTAACGTCAGTCAAAAGATCAGAGATAGCGGTCACGCCAGCCAAAGCCACATTACCGATGCCTTTCGAGTTATTTAGACCTTGCGTGATAGCCCCCAAAGCTTTTACATCGCCCCTAATACCCTGGGCTATAGCAAAGTTGGATGCATCATCCTGCGCACTACTAACCTTGAGTCCAGTCGAAATCCGCTGTTGCGTCCTGGAAAGAGACTCATTAGTGCGTTCCAAGTTGCGCAGTGCAACAAACGCTTCTGGATTTGTAATAATACTACTCGACGCCATTTTCCATCTTCCCTTCTCACATTCTGGTGAGGGTAAAACAAAGTGCCTTTCAGCAAATTAAAAGTTACCAAAACCTATTCTTAGGTGTTTGGTCACCCCCCAATTAATAAATTAAGACAAAACGATCTTGGAATAGCCAAAGCAAAGAACGGGCCAGTTTCACAAAGTTTACCCTAATACTTTGTTTTTACTGTGATTTTTTTCTTCCGACACAATTTTCGGCCATTAAAAACAAATTTTTGGAATCAAAATGAAACAAATTACCATTATTGACAGCCAATTTTTCCTAGTTTCTAAACGGTAGTTCGCCAAATTCCAAAAAATGTCTGGTGGCAACCCCTGTTCTCTCAGCTACCACTGATGAGCAAAAACTCTCATCTGGTTTTAAAACAGGAAGACAATTACCGAATAACGGGTCAGTTCTCGAATCAGATCGAAAATTAGGATAATAAGTTGATATGGTTGGAACACCCAACGCACATGAAAGGTGCAACACGGAAGAGCTTGGAGCGATTACTAACTCAAGGCAGCTAATGAGTGCCGCAACGCCATCCAAATCTTCTAACTGATTAAGATCCGGTATCTCGTAGATCTTAACACCTAATTCTGTTTCAATTCTAATAATATCCTCGATGAAGTCACCATATTGAAGACTCACCAAACAATAATCCCCCTTGGGGAGACAGGAAATCAATTCATCTAACTTAGCATAAATGAATGGTACTGGTTCGGAAAAAGCACTACGCCAACAGATACCAATAAGTGTTTTTGTTGAAATTTTATTTAGCACGCATTCAAACTTTTGTGTCCGTACAGGATCAGCCTTCAAATACCCTTCGGAAGTCACTGGTTCACACAAAGAGTATCTATATAAAGCAGGTAAATCACCATTCAATACATACGAATTAATATTATTTGTAGTGACTACCTCGCGGTAGTCGTAGAAAACCTCGTCATCTCCTTTATAGTCAATCTGTCGCGGAACAACCTTTATAGATGGGAAGCTTCTCTCAAAAAGTTTCTTCCACCGATTATCACATTCTACGACTATTGCAGTTTGATCCCGCAAAAGATCTGGCAGACAACTCAAGTATAAAATCTCATCCCCTATTCCTTGCTCTGAACAAACTAATAGTTTTTTCTTACCCCTATCGCCTTTTCGCCATTTTTTTTCCGGTAATCCAATTCGTTCAGGTGCATCTTCGCGGTCAAATCTGGCTTTCCAATAACTCCAAGCTGCCTGTTTTTCACCCATGGAAAAAAGGGATTCCCAAATTAAATGGTTGTTAGGTGCGGAGCCGGGAAAAACAACTGAGGCAATTTGAGAAATAAAAAGCGCCGACTTAAATTGTCCAAGTATAAGGAATGCGCTACTGAGGGTATAATAAAATTTGGAGGAATTCGGCTCTAAAATAACAGATCGCATGGCGCTTTTGAGGGATTTAATGCGAAAGTCATGTCGTTGATATTCTAGAGCTAACAAATACCAGCAGTTACTGTCAGTCGACCTTACAACCACGGTTTGCTCCGCCCACCTCAACACCTTGAACTTCTGTGGCTGTTCCTTAATGAGGCTAACACCATGAAGTTGGGGGTAGAACTCAAATCTTTCCGGCGCAAGGATAAGCCCCCTCTTGGCAGCCTTTAGACCGTCCTTACTATTCTGAATTTTGTTATATATTTGACAGAGTTGGAAATAAGGTTCGAGTGCGTGGGAGTTTTTTTTCGAGGCCACATTCAATTCCTGGATAGCCTGCTCATATTTTTCCATAGATTGATAGATTGAGCCAAGCCTTAACCGGGCCACCCACGAATCTGTATTGAGGTGAACAGCTCGCTTTGCCGGAATATAAGCTTCTATTATGCGCCCTATTTTCAGCAGGGCAC
>CALIMD010000001.1 GCA_938028645.1 uncultured Alphaproteobacteria bacterium | reverse complement strand
CCAAACATAGAGCTTCTATTACCAAGATCTGAAGCCGATTCTCCATAACGGTCACGATATTGAGCTGGTGAGCAGATGGTAATAAGAATATCAGCAGTGGCCACAGCGCCAACACCACTGGTTAGCATTTCTACTTCACTACCAACCAAATCTGCATAATTCTTGGCTGTTTCAGGAACGGTAGTTGTAACCACTACCATTTCTGCCACCGCTGTAATTTTATTTTTATGGCTTTGCCACTCTTTTCTCCAAACAAGTTCAGGCGTGCCATGCTCACAGAAATAAACACGCCCCTCTGGGAAAACATCCGGTCGCACAGATACCGTTCTAAATTTGGCGTCGACCATAGTTCCATCAATTTCGACGGGTCGGCTAAAAGACCGTGGGGGCTCACCATCCATCCCAAGCTCTTTCAGCTTCTTAAATGTTAAGTCAACATCCTCGCTCTTGAAGACCAGACCATTGATCCCCAAGGGAGCAGTCAGCAAATCAGCGCGCTTCGTCTCACCGCCTTCAGGAACCCCTATCAACTCTAAGTAATCCGTTTCAAATATCATTAAGTGATTTATTGAACCAAGCGTATGAAATCCACGCGGTGTAATACTAAAACCAAGATTGCCAAATTCTATCTCAGCAGCATCCATATCTGCTCTAACATTAATAACAACATGATCTAATTGCATTATTTTTGCCTCTCTATCTAACCTCTGCCATTTTTTTTATAGCATCCATGTGGGCCTCTAAATTTTCTAAATCTGATTCTGCGGTGCGAAACGTTAATTCATTAACACCCATTCTTTCCCATTTTTCCATAATTGATCGCCATTCATCAGGTCCAGAGCCTTGGTTAGCAAATACTGTAGCATTCACTCCTAAACTATCTGGCTCGCGGCCTGCCTCAGCTGCTGCCTGGCGATAAGTTGAGATCATAGCGTGAGCTTCATCACCTGGATCTTGCCGTGGATACATAAACCAGCCATCGCCAACGCGCGCTGCACGTCGAACTGCCACCTCCTTCATCGCACCAATCCAAACTGGTATTGGTCTCTGAATTGGCTCTGGGTTAATACCCGCACTATCGAAATTATGAAAATCTCCTCTATATTCTACGACACGCTGAGACCAAAGTTCGCGCATCACGTCTATCTGCTCACTAAAACGCTTGGCCCGATTTCCGAAGGGCATTCCAAGCCCGTCATATTCAACTTTATTCCAGCCCAAACCAACACCTAACCGCAAACGCCCACCTGACAATAGATCAACCTCAGCGGCTTGCTTGGCAACGAGAACGGCTTGCCTCTGAGGCAATATCATCACTGCCGTTCCCAAACCTATTTTATTTGTAACTGCGGCTGCGTAACCCATTAGCACCATAACTTCATGAAACATGAAATCACGTGTATAGTTTCCGGCAAAACTGGCACCACGTGGTGCTTCTTCTCCAAGTACGTGGTCTACAAATGTTATGAAGTCATATCCAAGGTCTTCAGCAGATTGCATAAAATCTTTTATCTTTGATGGGTCAGTACCAATTTCTGTTTGGGGGAAGGAAAGACCTAATTTCATAAATTTTCTCCTTAATGCCTCAGCTAAACCTCGTTTATATCTTTATCATAAAATAGATTAACCGTTTTTAATCGCCTTTTAGTTTTGCTCGCTTCTTATGACGGTATGCCACAGCTGCCACCGGATGATCATCCGTAGATTGGGCCAAAAGAAATTGATCTACATCCGAATGCATAATCGCTTTATCTAAGGCAGTTGCGTAACTATTAATGCTCTGTTTAATCATTTGAGCAGCTATATGAGGTTTTCCAGCGTAAAAATCTGCCCACTCGTAGGTTTTTTCCATCAACTTTTCCTGTGAAACGATTTCATCCAAGATTCCCCAATCAAATAACTTTTCACCGGTAATTCGTTCCCCTCCAACCATTAACCTCTTGGCCCTCGCTGGCCCGGCCAAACTTACACATAAAGGCATCGCCTTCCACATTAAGTTCAAACCTAAATCAACTTCAGGAAAAAATAACAAGCTGTCTTTTGTCCCCAATCTAAAATCCATAGCCATTGCCAGGCAACCACCGCCGCCAGCGGCGGCCCCATTCCATGCTGAAATTGTTATTTGATCCATCTCCAAGATTGCCTGAATCGCCCTTTCTCCAACTCTACGACGTCTCCTTCGCTTTATTAACGGACCAGAATAGCCTGACCCAGAGTCACTTAGATCAGCACCAGCACAAAAATTCTTTCCAATCCCGGTGAAAACTACCACTCTAGTATCAATGTCATCACGAAAAGATAATGCCGCTGCTTCTATCTCACAAATTAAATCATAATTTAAGGCATTTGCCCGATTGGCCCTGTTGAAACTCACCGTTGCTATTTCGCTCCGGCGCTCAATAATGAGATTATTATAGTTCATATCCACTTTAATCAGACCCCAAAATTTCAGTTTTTAAATCCCGGTGCTATTTCACGTGCAAATCGTTGCATCGTGATTTTCCTTAAATCCGCCGGCCAACCCTCACGCGCACAGTTGAGAATAAAATGATTAAAACCAAGGTCCCTATATTCTTCTAATTTCCCTGCAATTGTGCTAGGCGAACCAATTAACTGATTATCCAGGAACCCATCTAAATTTGCTGGATCTGCCATCTTTCTTAAATTTCCAAATGTCTTTGAGAACTGTTTATATCCCTCAATATCTTTCCAATGGTCCGCATCAGCCTCATAATGATCTGCTTGAAGAGCAAAAAATGATGCCATATATCCCCTCGCCGTCTCGCGGGCTTCTTCATCGCTATCGGCCACAACACAATTGGTTGAAATTGGTCGATCACCGGAGGAAACAAAACCGACTTCATCAGCCCTTTCCTGCCATCCCTGCGTAACTTTTTGTAACATGTGAGGCGGAAATTGGGTGTTTAATAAAATTGGCATGCCCATATCTGCATTTCCAGCGGCACTCTCTCTACTCCCAACCGCTCCATAAAAATGGATTTTGGATCGATTGGGCTTCGGTCTTACGGCTACTCTCCTACCAACTTTATAGAACTGACCGTCAAAATCAAAAGGCTCTCCAGATAATGCATGGTTGATAATTTCAATCGCTTCTTTGAAGCGCTCTTTCGCAGATGACATATCAATATCGTAGGCATCATATTCTATTTTGGCTGTTCCGCGGCCAAATGCCAGGTGAAGGTCACCTTTGCAAAAGTGACTAAGCATGGATATCTCCTCGGCTAGTCGCAAGGGATTATACCAAGGTAAAACCAAAACACAGGACCCCAAAGATAATCCGGGGAATGCCGCCGCCAGATGAGACATTACAACTGTCGGGCTAGGGGTGGGGAAATAGTCAGTAAAATGATGTTCCAAAACCCAGGCGCAGTCGTACCCTAGATCATAACCTAATTTGCAATCTGCCAACATTTGAGAATACCGTTCTTCGTCAGTTCCACATTGTTTTGTCGTTGCAGTGGCCGCTGCCGTAAACCCAAATTTCAGACTCAGACATTTTTTTGTCACCCCTAACTCCCCTTCTTCCATCACTTTGTTTATAAATTAGCAAAGTAGTTGAAACTCACTTATAAAACTAAACATAATAAATTATCTTAGTCCTTCATATATCTGATCCAATCCTTAATTTACTCGTTAAACGCAAAGCTTTTTAAAATATCATGTTTTTCAAACTTTAA